>CAZQMA010000010.1:0-48686 GCA_964594275.1 uncultured Ruminococcus sp.
CGCCGAAAAAGTCAAGCTCAAGATTTTCTCTGTTTGCAGAATGAGTCAGCAAGAAATCAATAGCCTTCTTACCTGTTTCAAAGGTCATAAGCTTTCTGCCCTCGCCGAAGTCACCTGTAGAAGCAAAGCAATATTCACATCTCAAATTGCAATCGTGAGCAATATTCAGACACATAGCCTTTACAGGAGATGCAACGGCTACTTCAGCATACTGCTCATAGTCATCCTCAGAATATAGTATTCCGTTCTTGTGTGCCTCTAAGATTTCCTCATAGCAGGAAATAACGTCCTCTCTCTTATAGAAGCCGGACAGCTTTTCGATTACATTTTCGGGACACTGAGCTTCAAATGGCGGCTCAATTTCGGTGAGCAGATCGTACGTCAGGTCATCAACAATGTGAACGCCGCCGCTGTTTACATCCAGTACAACATTATAGCCGCAAAGCTTATATTTATGTATCATCTTTCTTCTCCTTTATAACAAGAAAGGGACAATCATGTCCCTCTGAAATGTACTGATAAATCCGCACACCTTTCAGTATGCGGATATTTTCAGTTTTCGATTATCTCGATTATCTTTCGCACTTCTGATTAGCAACTGTGCAGGATGTCTTGCAAGCAGACTGACAGGATGCCTGGCACTTGCCACAACCGCCCTTAGCAGCTGTTGCCTTCAGGTTAGCCTTATTGATAGTCTTGATGTGCTTCATAGTTAGCTCCTCCTCTATCGAAAAGTATTTATTTTATTTTATCACAAATAAGTTCTTTTTTCAATAGTCTTTGCCATAAAAAACAGAATTTTTACATATTGCACAATTTAGATTCATTCCGTAGTGCAATTAAACCAGTTTTTACCTAGGCGGACGACAGTGTCGCTTGTTCACTCCACAAACTCCGCCTATGGCACTGCACAAAAGTATTAGTATAAGTTTCATGAATGTACCCGCTCCGGCAATGCTCCCGAGAAGTACAAGTCCGAAGAAAAAAACCACGCAATATATGAGGATTCCACATGCTATCCCCATGAAAACGCCGTTTTTTCGCCTGTGTGAAGCAGCACGGAAACCTGCAACAAAGCTTCCAACACAGAGGGATATCCCCGCCATACAGGATACCAAGGAGTCCGATGCGTCAAGATTTGCTGTGAGCAGCGAAAAGCCCGACAAGCACAGCACCATAACAAGCAGTCCTACAAGTACTCCGCCTACGGCGCACCATACTTTTGAACAACTCATCTTCTCACAAAAGCCATGTCTCCTGAATCTCAAACCATCGCCTCCCATAGAATACTCTTTCTCTCAGAATATTCTATGCGGGAAACGGAAATTAATACCTATCCAATCAGTTCATCCCAGGTTCTTGGTGTATCTGCCGCATTAAAAGCGTAAAAGCGCAGTACAAGTACGGCATCAGCAATATTCACATCACCGTCACCGTTTACATCGCAGTGGCTGCGTTCAAAGCTGCCTGTTGGCTTGAAAAGAGCACCCGCTGAGGCTGACGCATAGTAAGAAAGGATGAGAGATGCATCGTTTATATTGACAGTACCATCCATATTGGCATCGCCTGTTTCCTCCTCTGTAACAACATCTTTCTCCTTGACTGCTACATAGAGCATGTCGGTAGTAGAAGAACCGGCAGTATTTGATGCGGTAATCAAAATCTGATAGATACCCGTTTCCTCCAGAACAACACCCAACTTCGACCCTTCAAAGATATACTGATTCTTAATTCCGCTTGGTGAAATCATACTGACATGGTATTCTTTGGCGGTATCGCTTTCAACATAAATATAGAAAAGCTCTCCTGCCGTTGCAACATTCTCCGAAAAGGTTACCTTAATATATAAAGGCACATCGATAGTACTCACAGTTGCAGTGGCTGAAGCTGTGGTAGTTGTAGTCGTTGATGTAGTAGCGACAGCTGCTGTTGTAGTAGTTGTGGTTGTAGAGGAAAGAACTGTGGATGCAGTTGTTGCTACGGCTGTTGTGGTAGTCACAGATGTAGATACAGCTGTAGTTGTAGTTGTGACAGTAGGCGATGTTACGGTAACATCGTATACAGGCATATTCCCTGTAATGGTTGCCTCAATGTCATATATACCGTAGCTTTCCATATATCTTAGAGCTATTGCATCGTTTGAAGAACTTCCGCTTGTACCGTTTACAATGAGCTTTTTAAGTCCGCCTACGCCCAATGCATGAGCTGCAGCTATCATACCCGCAAAAGTCATTTTAATTCCTTGTACTTCGGTATCAAGGTAAGAGTAAACGCCCATACTCTGGGTATAATAGTATATTCGCTTATGGTATTTGAGTACAGCGTACTCCTGACCTATCTCTGAGGCAAGGTAGTCTTCCTTATTGGTTATTCCGAACTTCGCAGCTGTCTCGGTCCAGTTGCTTGAAGAATCCATGAAACCTGCCTCCTGGAGTGCTAGATTACCCAACTGCCAGTAACCAAGGTACTGACCATTGGTGGCAGTGTAGCGATTGGTAGATTCGGACGTACCCAAAGCGTAGAGGAAATCCTCATATTCATCCGTATAGCTTATGCTTCCCAGTGCCTCTGCCTTTACCTCTGCTTGTGACGGTACAAGAAAGCCGCATAGCATTACTGCCACTGTAACTATCGCACAGAGCTTTAAGCATTTAATATTATGCATGAAATACCTCCGTTGTCAGAAAAAACGAAATGAGAGCGACCTTTGAAGGCTGCTCTCACTTTAAACCGTATCGCAGGCAGCTGTCCTGTTGCTATATATCCAAAGCAGCTGCACCTGCAATACAGAAAACATATTCGGTTTAGTCTTTCAGCATACCTTTATCTTCGGAAGAGGATGCCTCAGACTTCTTGCCCTTCTTCTTTTCTTCCTTCTTCTTCTGGAGGGCAGCCGCAGCAGCCTCGCGCTCACGCTCAGCGTTTTCCTTGGCTGTGATATTCTCCTGAATAGCCCACTTCTTGATACGGATTCTGCTTCTATCACCGCCGCATTCAAGTACAACGGTATCATCGCCTGTCTTGACACAGATGCCTACAATACCACCGATAGTTACAACCTCATCGCCGATACGCAGGTCTTCCTGCATTGCCTTCTGCTCCTTCTCCTTCTTCTTCTGAGGACGGATGAGGATGAAGTACATTACTGCAAAGAGCAATACCATGATAATCAGTGAGGACATCATACCACTGCCGCTTGCCGTTGTATCTGCTGTTTCAGTTGCAGCGGAAACTGTAACAGTCATTGCACCTGCTGACAGTGCAGCTACGGTTGCTGTAAGTCCGGCTTTTGCAAAAAGCTTCTTCATTGTTTTTCTTTCCTTTCATTTGTCGGGATTACTTATTCTGAATATATTCATCAATGGAAGCAGCGGCAGTCTTGCCTGCACCCATTGCAAGAATAACTGTTGCAGCACCTGTTACAGCGTCACCGCCAGCATAGACACCTTCCTTAGTTGTAGCCATGGTATCTTCGTTTACAACGAGACAGCCTCTGCGGTTCGCTTCCAGACCCTCTGTTGTAGAACGGATAAGAGGATTTGGAGATGTACCGATAGACATGATTACAGTATCAACATCAAGGATGTACTCACTACCCTCAATTGCAACAGGACTTCTTCTGCCACTTTCGTCAGGTTCGCCAAGCTCCATACGGATGCATTTCATACCGCATACTCTGCCACTGTCATCACCAATAAGCTCTACAGGGTTGTTGAGGTTCAGGAATTCAACACCCTCCTCCTTAGCATGATGTACTTCTTCAAGACGTGCAGGCATTTCAGCCTCAGAACGTCTGTAAACTATGTAAACATGCTCTGCACCCATTCTGAGTGCACTTCTTGCAGCATCCATTGCAACATTACCGCCGCCAACTACTGCTACAGCCTTTGACTTTATAACAGGAGTTGCATAATCCTCGCGGTAACCCTTCATAAGGTTAATTCTTGTAAGGTATTCATTGGCGGAGCATACACCTACCAGTGCTTCGCCGGGGATTCCCATGAATCTGGGCAGACCTGCACCTGAGCCTACGAATACAGCCTCATAGCCATCGTCCATCAGCTCGTCAATGGAGAGAATCTTACCGATTACCATGTTTGTTTTGATATCAACACCCATCTCCTTCAGAGTGCTGATTTCTTCCTGTACAATCTGCTTAGGGAGACGGAACTCAGGGATACCATACATCAGAACACCGCCTGCAACTTGGAACGCCTCAAAAATAGTTACTTCGTAACCCTTTTTTGCAAGGTCGCCTGCACATGTAAGACCGGCAGGACCACCGCCAACAATAGCTACCTTATGACCGTTTGTGAGAACAGGCTCAGCCTTCTTCTTTTCCTGTGTGCGCATATAGTCAGCTGTAAAACGTTCCAATCTGCCTATACCGACAGGCTCACCCTTTACACCTCTTACGCATTTACCCTCACACTGGCTCTCCTGGGGACATACACGTCCGCAGACAGCGGGAAGGCTGTTTGTTGCGGTGATGGTGTCATATGCGCCCTCAAAGTCACCTGCTGCAATTTTCTGTATAAAATCAGGAATCTGTACACCTACCGGGCAACCCTTAACGCAGGGCATTGCCTTACAGCCGAGGCATCTTGAAGCTTCTTCCTGTGCCATAGCTACTGTATAGCCTGTGGACACTTCCTCAAAGCATTTAGCACGTTCCTTGGGGTCACGCTCCGGCATGGGCACCTTTTCCATAGCCATATTTGCCATTGAAACTCTTCCTTTCCTATTACTTTTCAGCCTGCTTCATGAGACGGCAGTTCTGTTCCTGTTCACGATATGTGCCGTTTCTACGCATAAGCTCGTCAAAATCAACCAGATGACCGTCAAAGTCAGGACCATCAACACAAGCATATTTAATCTTGCCGCCAACAGTTACACGACAGCCTCCGCACATTCCCGTACCGTCAATCATAACTGGGTTCAGGGATACAATTGTCTTGATAGCATAAGGCTCAGTAGTTTTGCAGACGAACTTCATCATTGGGATGGGTCCGATAGCAATAACCATATCGTACTTCTTACCGCCTTCAATCTGATCCTTCAGTACGTTCGTAACCAGACCGTGGATGCCATAACTACCATCATCGGTACATACATAGGTATTTGCGCTTACAGCCTTAAACTCATCCTCAAGGATAACAATATCCTTGTTTCTGAAGCCTGCGATAACATCAACATCCAATCCCTTATTAAAGAGAGCCTTTGCCTGAGGATAGGCAATAGCACAACCAACGCCGCCACCGATAACGCATACAGACTTTACATCCTCGGGAATCTCTGTAGCAACGCCAAGAGGTCCTACCAGGTCAAGGATAGAGTCGCCCACTTCCAGAGTAGCAAGCTGACGTGTTGTTGCACCTACCAGCTGGAAAATAAGTGTAATAGTGCCTTCCTCGCGGTCGTAGTCAGCGATGGTCAGCGGAACTCTTTCGCCGAACTCGTCAATTCTGAAAATGATGAACTGACCGGGAAGAGCCTTTTTAGCAATCAGCGGAGCTGCAAGCTTAATCTTTACAACGTCCGGATTGAGAACTGTTTTCTCAGTAATCGGAAACACAGCATTCACCTCTCTATATTATTGCGCCTTCTCTGCGCGGATGGTATGATTATAACATATTTTCCCCGCATTTACAAGCACTTTTTTGCAAATTCCTTCATGCAAAAAAATAAGCCGACCAAACAGTCAGCTTATTTTTGATACCTGTCTTAAAACAAGCTAAATTCTTATTCAGCGTCCTCTTCGCCCTCGAAGTCGTCAATAGAGATGTCATCGAAGTCAAATTCAAGAAGCTCGCCACAGCAAGGGCACTTCATAGAGCCCTCGTCAAGGATAGAGTCTGCTAGTACAATGGTATTTTCACAGGTAGGGCATACAGTTTCGTACAACTCTTCCTCTTCATCATCAAAGTCATAATCTTCATCGTCATCGTCGCAATCGCAATCGAAGTCGAAATCGTCGTCATCCTCATCCTCATCGTCAAGCAGGAACTCTTCCACATCGCCCAGATCCTCATCCAGATCCTCACAAAGCTCTGTCAGCTCGTCAACCTGATTCTGGAGATCGTCGATATAGAGAACAGCAGACTGGAGTACATCCATAATCTGTGCCAGAACCTTGCCTTCCTTTGTGGAAAGGTCGATTTCCATGCCATCTACCAGTCCCTTGAGATAGGACATCTGTTCGCTAAGTTTCATATTATTTACCTCTCGGTCGTAATTTTTGGCTTATGCTCTTTCCATGTATTCGCCTGTTCTTGTATCAATACGAATCATTTCGTCCTCGTTAATGAACAGGGGAACTCTTACCTCTGCACCGGTCTCTACAGTAGCAGGCTTTGTTGCGTTTGTAGCTGTATCACCCTTTACGCCGGGCTCTGTTGCTGTAACCATCAGCTCAACAAATGTGGGTGGCTCAACTGCGAATGCCTTGCCCTTATAGGAACAAATCTTGCAAATCATTTCTTCCTTAACAAACTTGAAGTTATCGCCAAGAATATCAGAGCCAATCGGAATCTGCTCGTATGTTTCCATATCCATGAAGTAGTACAGCTCGCCGTCTGTGTAGGAATACTGCATATCCTTTCTTTCAATGAAAGCTGTGGGATACTTGTCTGTAGGGTTAAATGAACGCTCTACAACTGCGCCTGTGATAACGTTCTTATACTTTGTACGAACAAAAGCTGCGCCCTTACCCGGCTTTACATGCTGAAATTCTACTACCTGTACAACGTTGCCATCCATCTCGAATGTAACGCCATTTCTGAAATCGCCTGCTGAAATCATAAATTTAAACCTCCGTTAATTGCATTTGTTCCGCTTATATGACAACAAATTTACTTCTGCCCATGCGAAAACACATAATATATTCTTATTATACTACAAAAAATCCTGTTTGGCAATACCCATTGCAAAAAAATTTCATCTGCTCTATAAAATAATCATATTTTTAGGAACACGGGTGAGATTTTCACATCCATTTTCCGTCACAAGAACAAAATCCTCGATTCTCACGCCGAATTTTCCGGGGATATATATTCCAGGCTCCACCGTTACAACATTTCCCGGGCGGAAAATATTACCGCTCAAGGGTGAAGCATTGGGGTATTCGTGTATTTCAAGTCCCACTCCATGTCCTAGAGAGTGACCGAAACGCTCGCCGTAGCCCGATGCTTTGATATGTTCTCTGGCTATGGCATCAAGGTGCCGGCCTGTTATACCGCTTCTTACTCCTGATAAAGCCTTTTCCTGAGCTGTGAGTACAATGTCATAGACACGCTTCATCTCATCGGATGGCTCACCTACAGCTACAGTTCGTGTCATATCACTGTGATAACCGTCAACCACTGCACCGTAGTCCATAAGCACGAAATCGCCCTTCTTTATAATTCGCTCTGATGAAGGTACACCATGGGGCATAGAGGTTGCTGTGCCTGTAAGTGCAATGGTGGGAAAGGAAAGTTCCTCAGCACCAAGGCGAAGCATTTTAAAATCAAGCTCCAGTTGTACCTCCCTCTCGGAAACGCCCTCGCATATAAAACCGAGGATATGGTTGAAGGCTTCCTCTGCGATGGCTTGTGCCTGACGGATTTTGTCTACTTCATCCACTGTTTTAATTGTACGGCAGGCATAAATCGCCTTGCTGAGGGTATCAGTTCCGTCAAGTTCTGCACTGTCGCCAAGATTATCTCTCATCTGGTAAAAACGACTGAGGGTAAGTTCCATGGATTCACAAGCTACAGTCTTAGCACCATGGCGCATTAAAAGCTCCTTTATTTGGCTATACAAGTTATCCTGGAGAACTACCTCGCAGCCCTTTACTACCGCCCTTGCCTTTTCGATATACCTGAAATCAATTATAAGATAAGCTGCTTCCTTGAAACAGAGAAGAGTACCTGCAGAGGAGCGCATACCTGTAAAATAGCGTCTGTTTATGTCAGAGCATATAAGTGCGCAATCAATCTCACGAGGAAGCATGGACATAAGTTTTTTTATAGCAGTATTCATATAATTCACCTTACATTTCGGCTAAGGCTTTCAGGCCCAGAAAATAGCTGTTAATGCCAAAGCCTGCTATTGTGCCTGCACAGACAGGGCTGATTACCGAGTGTGAACGGAAACCCTCTCTTGCATGGATGTTGCTGATATGCACCTCAATCACCGGAATCTTTATATCGTGGATGGCGTCGTGGATGGCATAGCTGTAGTGTGTATAAGCTCCCGCATTAATAACCACGCCGTCAAAGATTTTTCTTGCGTCATGGAGTTTGTCAATGATTGCCCCTTCGTGGTTTGACTGAAAAATCTCGCATTCAAGCCCAAGCTTTTCCGCTTCATCCATAATCATTCCATTCAGAGTTTCAAAGCTTGTGCTACCGTAAACTCCCGGTTCGCGCTCGCCTAAGAGGTTAAGGTTTGGCCCGTGTATTACAAGCACCTTTTTCATGATGTTCATCCTTTCGTTTATTCGTCTATATCTTCGGTAAGCTTCTTTGGCAAAAATGGAATCTCCATTTTACGTTTGAACTTAAAGAATTTAGTAGTCTCATACTCTATGGGAAAGACGAAAACGCATTTCAGACGTTTCATATTTGCACCCAGTACGTCAGTGAAAATCTGATCACCTACCACTGCAAGCTCATCCCACGGGAGTCCCATAACAGCCTTAGCTTCTTTAAATCCCTTTGAAAGAGGTTTCTTTCCCTCGCATACAAATGGGATTTCCAGCTTGTCGGCAAAAGGCTTTACCCTGGGCGGGTGGTTGTTTGAGACAATGCACATTTTTATGCCGGCATCTTTCATTCGTCCTATCCACTCGGGCACACCGTCGGCAGGACGTGGGTTGTCATGGGTGGTAAGTGTATTGTCAAGGTCAAGGAGTAATCCCCTGATACCGTTTTTTCTGAGAATTGCCGGGGACAGGTCACATATTGTCCTTAGGGCAACAGTCGTTTTAAAAAGCATTTCTGCCTCCTCTCTCAGCATCGCTTCCGTAAAAAAACGGACGCACCAGTACAGTGCGTCCGTCATGCTTGTATCGCAGATTCTATTAATACTTGCGCTTACGAGCAGCCTCAGACTTCTTCTTACGCTTTACTGAAGGCTTTTCGTAATGTTCTCTTTTTCGAACTTCAGCAATTACGCCGTCCTTAGCACAAGATCTCTTAAAACGCTTCAGCGCTGTATCCAGAGATTCATTCTTGCCAACACGAACTTCTGCCACTTAAATTTCCCTCCCTTTGCCGCCAAGGCAGAGGCTGATCGGTATGAGCGTAAACCCTTTCCCGACCTATACCACCGATACGCCGATTACGGCATTTCGGGATAATTCTCTGTTTCTCATATAGCTTGCATTAAGTTATATTATATTGTACCACATTTAAAACTACTTGTCAAGATGTTTTTTCTGCAATTGGCATTTTTGTTATTTTGCCACAAAATTCACCAGCTTGTTTGGTACATATATCTTCTTGACAATGTTCTTACCTTCTATCGCTTCCTGAATCTTAGGCTCAGCCATAGCCATTTCAATTACAGCTTCATTATCTGCATTTACAGGAATAGAAAGTTTGCACTTAACCTTGCCATTAATCTGTGCTACGATTTCAACAGTCTGGTCAATGCACAGGGCTTCATCGTAGGTACACCATGCCTGCTCGCTGAGTATGCCGCCGCAGTGAGTCTCATACATCTCCTCAGTGATGTGAGGAGCAAAGGGATTTAGCAGAATGATAAGTGTCCTGAACTCGCCTCTTGTAACGCTACCTGTTGCGGCAATATCATTGAGCAATTCCATCATAGCGGCAATAGCTGTATTGAACTTCAAGCTCTCAATGTCCTCGGAAACCTTCTTGATGGTCTTGTGAATCTTTGACTTCAACTCGTCACGATATTCGTCGCCGTCAATAATTACATCCTGAAGTGCCCATACACGGTCAAGGAATCTCTTACATCCCTTAATGCTGGATGTGCTCCAGGGAGCGGTCTTTTCAAAGTCGCCTACGAACATCTCATAGAGACGGAGAGTATCTGCACCATAGTTTGCAACTACATCATCAGGGTTGATAACATTGCCGCGGGACTTGGACATCTTCTGTCCGTCCTCACCCAAAATCATACCATGGGATGTACGGCGCATATAAGGCTCCTTGGTTGTTACCTTACCTTCATCATAGAGGAACTTGTGCCAAAAGCGTGAGTACAGCAGGTGGAGAGTTGTATGCTCCATACCACCGTTATACCAGTCAACAGGCATCCAGTAGTCGAGAGCTTCCTTGGACGCCAGTTCCTTGTCGTTCTTAGGATCACAGTAACGGAGATAGTACCAAGATGAACCCGCCCACTGAGGCATTGTATCAGTTTCACGCTTCGCCGGTCCGCCACACTGAGGACAAGTTGTATTGATAAAGCTCTCCAATGTGGACAGAGGACTTTCGCCGTTGTCGGTAGGCATATAGCTGTCTACATCAGGCAGTGTCAGAGGAAGTTCACTCTCAGGCAGTGCAACATAGCCGCACTTCTCACAATGTACAATCGGGATAGGCTCGCCCCAATATCTCTGACGTGAGAATACCCAGTCACGAAGCTTATAGTTCACCTTACGCTCACCGATGCCTGTCTCCTCCAGCCATGCCTTGATTTTTTCCTTTGCCTCATCAACAGTAAGACCATCCAGGAAGTCGCTGTTTGTCATAACACCTGTTTCGCAGTCAGTGAAGGCTTCCTTCTCAATATCGCCGCCCTTTACTACTTCAACAATAGGCAGACCGAATACCTTTGCAAAATCATAGTCTCTTGTATCATGTGCAGGTACAGCCATGATTGCACCTGTACCATAGCTCATCAATACATAATCAGAGATGAAGATAGGGATTTCCTTATTGTTTACGGGATTAACAGCACGTACACCCTTAAGCTCAACGCCTGTCTTATCCTTGTTCATCTCGGTACGGTCGAAGTCAGACTTTCTTGCAGCTGCTTCCTGGTATGCACGTATTTCATCCATGTTCTGAAGCTTGTCAGCCCACTTTTCAATGTTGGGATGCTCAGGGGATATTACCATGTAAGTTGCACCGAAAAGTGTGTCAGGACGTGTTGTGTATACAGTGAGTGTTTCGCCTGTTGTAGTGGTGAAGTTTACCTCTGCACCCTCGGAACGACCGATCCAGTTGGTCTGTGTAACCTTGATTCGGTCAAGGTAGTTTACTTCGTCCAGGTCATCAAGAAGTCTCTGAGCGTACTCTGTGATTTTCAGCATCCACTGAGACTTGACCTTACGTACAACTTCGCCGCCGCAACGTTCACATACGCCGCCTACAACCTCTTCATTCGCCAAAACCACCTTACAGGATGTACACCAGTTTACGGCCATTTCTTTCTTATATGCAAGACCCTTCTTGAACATACGTGTGAAAATCCACTGTGTCCAATGGAAGTAATCCGGATCTGTTGTATTCACTTCACGCTCCCAGTCAAAGGAGAGACCCAGGGACTGAAGCTGGCTCTTGAAGCGTGCAACGTTGTTCTTGGTAACGATTGCGGGGTGAATCTTGTTCTTGATTGCGAAATTCTCTGTCGGCAGACCAAATGCGTCCCAACCCATGGGAAAAAGAACGTTGTAGCCCTCAAGACGACGCTTTCTAGAAACGATATCCATTGCGGTATAGGGACGGGGATGTCCGATGTGGAGTCCCTGTCCTGAGGGATAGGGAAATTCTACCAGTGCGTAGAACTTAGGCTTACTGTAGTCGGTGCCTGCACGGAAAGACTTATTATCCTCCCAGTACTTCTGCCACTTTTTCTCAATGGCGGTAAAATCATACTTGCTCATGTCATTCATCCTTTTGTTTTTATGTTTTATATTATTTTATTAATCCTGTTTGAGCCACTGTGAAATATCAATCTGTTCACCATCAGCCCACATTTTTTCAAGCTGATAGAAGTCTCTTGCTTCCTTATAGAAAACGTGAACAATAACATCACCGTAGTCAAGAACAATCCAACTGGAGCCGTTGCCTCTGCCCTCGCGTCTGATAGGCTCAATGCCTATTTCGGAAAGCTGATAGTCCACCTCGTCTGCCAGTGTACGTGTATGTGTAGTGCTTGTGCCGTTTGCAATTACAAAGTAATCGCCCAACACAGTAAGCTCGCCGATTCCGATAACACGTATATCCTCGCCACGCTTGCTGTCAAGTGCCTTTACTGCTGTTTCAATAATCTTATTGTCAATTGCCATTACTAAATCTCCTTTCATCTTTAACTATATATATTCTGTCGTCCGGCATCGGTGTTGCCGTCACTAATATCATCAAGATTCTCCTTGTTTCCGTCGTAGGTACTGCTCTTGTACTGACCCTCGGGAACAAGCTCTATGATTGTACTGGATTCAGGGTAAACCTCGTTCTGGTAGGGACGGAAGTTTCCGTTTATGATGTCGATGGTTTCACTCTTGTGGATGGAGTAAACAGACTGACCGTTCCACATTGCGCCCTCTCCCGGCACCATGAAAATATTCACACCGTCAAGGGTAAGTCGCTTTGACGCAAAGTCCGCAAGCATGCTCATTTCCCCAAGGGAAAGATCGGTCGCAAGCCACTCATTGTCGTATATCTCTTCCATAGCATCCATAAGACCCGCTTCGCCCATGCTGAGGAGCTTTTCCATAGCTGCTGCCAAGAAGATACGCTGAGCCTTTACTCTGCCTATGTCGCCCTCATCATATTCACGTCTGAAACGGATAAACCACTCTGCCTCCTGTCCTGTGAGAACCTGCTCACCCGCAGGCAGAACCTTATCAGCTTCATATACGACTTTCTCGGGCAGTGTAATCGGGATACCGCCCACTGTATCAACGATGTGCTTTATATCCTGACAGTCAAGCTTTACATAGCAATCAATCACAACGCAGAAGCTTTCCTCGATACAGTTTACCACACGCTGGAGCTGAGTTACACCCTGTTCCTGTCCTGAGCCGTACACACTGTTGAACTTACCTGTGGACAAATTAGCGTAATTCGGCATATAGCAATCTCTGGGTATCTGGAGAACGTTCATAGTGCCTGCAAAGATGTCGAACTGAAAAAGCCAGTTTACATCAGAAAGTCTACCGCTTTCGTCCATACCCATAAAGAGAATCGTATATTGACCCTCAACTATCTGATTGAGGTCGAGACCGTCGTTATGCTCATCAGCCTTTTCTATAACCTCATCTTTAAGGTCAAGAAGCTCTGCCTTGTCTTCATCCTTAGGCTTCTGGAGTTTACCCTCCTGGAGAATAGCGGGCTGAGCACGCTTTAAAGTATCCATATAGGAAATCTGCTCCACTGTCACCTCGTTATCCGTGATGGTACGGTAGGCAACAATTGGCAGATTAACACCCAGTCCTATGATAACAGCCGCACTTACACTCACAGCAAGAAGCTTTACCAGAGCGTTTACAAAGATTATTTTCTTTGTACGGGGCGGTTCAGGACGTTGTGTGCGGACTCTCACCTCCTGCTGTTCATCCTCATATTCCACGTTCCGCCTTTTCCTGTCGTAGGAAGAACGCTGCTCTCTCATCGTTTTTTTCTTTCCCATTGTTTTTTCACCTTACCTAAATCAGGACTTAAAAATGAAATGTATCCTCGGGAAACATACGTGTATACTCATTGTACGCTTCCAGTGTGCAGTATGGTATAACCGCACTGCGCTTAAGCTGCTTCTTCATCGAGTATCTGAGGGCATAGAGCATGCCCTTGTCAAGGCTCTCATTGCAGGTTTTACGCATAATATCCACGCCGCTGTAATCACGCTCGTCAGATGTCATATCACCAAGGTATACAATTTTTTCAAGCAGAGACATTCCCTTTCGACCTACTGTATGATAACGAACCGCATTCAGTATATCCTTATCGAAAATGCAGAAACGGGTTTTCAGAAAGTATGCACCAGCAATACCGTGCCATACTTTCCACGCCGCAGCTTCCTCCTCGCAAAAGTCCATTCCGCTGAGGGTCGCCCACTCATATTGCTGTTCTCTGGGATCCTCCTTGCATATGTCATGTACCATACCCGCAAAGTAAGCTTTTTCCTGATCCTCGCCGTAAATCTTAGCAAGACGTCGGCACTCCTTCGCAACATTCATGGTGTGACGGTATCTCTCCGGGGAAAGACGCTTTTTCAGGAAGTCCTGCATGTTATCTGTATCATAAATCATACCTCTTCCTCCCTCTGCTCTATGCCGTATAAATTATGGTCTACTATATATTGTACTACTTTTTCAGGCAAATAGCAAGAACAATCTTCATTTTTTTTCAAATAAGTTTTTATTTCGCCGGATGACATTGGCTTAGCATCACCTGATATAACCCGTACAGTGCCTTTTTCCGAAAGTTTCACAGCCTGCTTTCTCAGAATTTCGTCATCGCCATCCTCTCTGGATATGCACCCAAGCTCCGCAAGGTTCATAATTTCCTCGTAGCAGTACCACCGTTCAAAGCTCATGAACATATCGCTCCCCATAAGAAGCACCAATGTATCATTCGGATACTGCTTACGAAGGCATCTCAATGTGTTTACCGTGTAGCTTACCTCTGTACATTCCAGCTCGAAGTTGCTGGCAGTCATATTCTCTCTTCCCTCGATTGCAAGCTTTACCATTTCAAGTCGGTGTCTGCCCTCTGCAACATCTTTTTTCCCCTGTTTAAAAGGTGAAATGTTTGCGGGCATGAATATCACGCTGTCAAGGTCAAAGCCTTTGAGTGCCGTTTCTGCCAGGTGAATGTGACCCTTATGAACAGGGTCGAAGCTGCCACCGTATATGCCTATTCTCATCAGCCTTTAAGGTCAATTACAGGATCCTGGGGATTGCGCTTGTAAAGCACGAACCTGCTGCCGATTACCTGTACAACCTCAGACTTTGTCTTTTCCGCCAGTTCAGCTGCCGCTTCAGCAGCTGTGTACTCCATACAATTATCAAGAACGTGAATCTTAATAAGCTCACGCTTCTTCAGTGCATCAAGCACCTGCTGTACCAACTGCTCGCTGATACCGTTCTTGCCAATCTGAAAAATAGTCTCGTATGTGCTTGCAATGCCTCTCAACTTTGCTCTCTGTTTGCTTGTAAGCATATTTATCTTTCCTCCAAATACTTCTTCATAAGCCTGAGTGCATTTCCTCTGTGGCTTATACTGTTCTTTTCGTTGTCTGTCATTTCAGCAAGGGATTTGCCATCACGGTAAAATACCGGGTCATAGCCAAAACCGTTTTCTCCCTTTTCTTCTCTTCCAATAACTCCCTCACATTTGCCCTCAAAAAAGTGCTTTTCGCCCTTTTCATCTATAAAGCATATCACACACATAAATCTTGCTGTACGCTTCTCATAGGGAACTTCCAGAAGTTCTTTCATAAGCTTATCATTTCTGTCCTTGTCGGTTGCGTTTTCACCGGCAAATCTATGGGAGTAAACACCCGGTGCACCATCAAGAGCATCAACCATAAGTCCGCTGTCATCTGCGATTACAGGAACGCCCAGTCTCTCATATACAGCTTGTGCCTTGATTTCAGCGTTTTCACGGAATGTAGTGCCGTTTTCCTCTACCTCAAAGTCCGCTCCCGCTTCTCTCTGGGACAGAACCTCCATACCAAAGGGAGAGAGTATTTGAGACATTTCGCGGATTTTATTCTTATTATTGGACGCAAGTATAATCTTCATCATTACTTCTCCTCACGTTCAAAGAGGGCATTTACAAAGTCCTCTCCATGGAAAGGCTGCAAATCGTCAATCTTCTCACCCACACCTACAAGCTTTACGGGAATATCAAGCTCATTCTTGATGGAAACAATTATACCACCCTTGGCTGTACCGTCAAGCTTCGTAAGAACGATGCCGCTTATATCAGCAGTCTCCTTGAAGAGTCGTGCCTGGTTTACAGCATTCTGACCTGTAGTTGCATCAAGAACAAGGAGTGTTTCCACACTGCATCCCTCAGCACGAGTAGCAATAATACGGTTGATTTTAGCAAGCTCCTGCATAAGGTTTTTCTTGTTGTGAAGTCTGCCTGCAGTGTCGCAGATGAGAACATCACAGTCTCTTGCCTTTGCGGCTTCGATTGCATCGTATACAACCGCACCTGGATCCGAGCCCTCTGCATGCTTTACAATCTCTACCCCCGAACGTTCAGTCCACACTTCAAGCTGGTCAATAGCTGCTGCACGGAATGTATCCGCTGCCGCAACGATAACCTTTTTACCCTCAGCTTTAAGTTGGTGGCAAAGCTTGCCAATAGTGGTAGTCTTGCCTGCACCGTTTACGCCGATTACCACGATAACAGAAGGTTGGGTGTCAAGTACAAGTTCCTTGTCCTCGCCCAGCATTTCAGTTATGATTTCACGGATAAGACCCATAATCTCTTTGGGGTCAGTAATGCCACGCTCCTTGATACGCTTGCGGAGAGCATTACAGATGGTCTCTGAGGTTTCAACGCCCATATCACCCATAATCATAGTCTCTTCAAGTTCATCAAAAAGGTCCTCGTCAATTTTTGTAAAGCTGCCCAGAACATTCTTGATACCTGACATCATTGAATCCTTCGTCTTACGAAGTCCGTCACGGATTTTCACAAAGATACTCTTGCGATTGGGTGTATCATCTTTATGTGCGATTTCCGCTTCAAGTTCTATTTCAATCTCAGGTTCTGTTTCCTCTTTAACTTCCACAACTTCCACGGAAGTCTCTTCTGCGGATTCAGGTTCTGCTTTGATTTCAGCTTCTTCTGTTGTTTCTTCGATAGCTTCTTCGGTAGATTCCACTACGGATTCCTCAATAGTCTCTTCCTCAGTCGCTTCTGTTTCTTCTTCCTCCTCCGGAAGCTCCTCAAACTCCTCCGCATCCTGGGACAGTGCCGCAAGCTGTGCCGCTTCCGCCGCCAGTGCAACCGCCGTTGCACGTTCCTTTTCAGCTGCTTTCTCTGCTTCAAGACGACGGCGTTCCTCTTCCTCCCGTACAGCCGATTCTCTCTCGGAAATAGCTGCGTCTATGTCGTTTTCAGACAAACCGTTGTCGGCAGGTGCAGCATCTTCCTCAGGCTCGTCGTCTACGATAGGCTCTATAATTTCTTCCTGCTCTTCATGGCGTTTCTTGCCAAAAAAGCCTTTCTTTTCCTTCTTGTTCTTCTTACTGAAAAAGCCCATAATATGCTCCTTTCAAGCTATATCTGTCAATTCGCTGTTGTTTCCGCTTCAAACTCCTCCTGCTCCATTCTGAGTAGCTTTGAAACGCCGTTTTCCTGCATAGTTACGCCATAAAGCACCTTTGCCTCTTCCATAGCACTTCGTCTGTGAGTAACCAAGATAAACTGTGTGGTCTTGGTAAAGTTGTGAAGATACTGTGCATATCTTCTTACGTTACCCTCGTCAAGAGCTGCGTCGATTTCGTCCAGGATACAGAAAGGTGATGGTCTCAGTTTCAATATCGCAAAATAAATGGCAATAGCCACAAAGGACTGCTCACCGCCTGACAGGGATATAAGATTCTTGATAACCTTTCCGGGCGGTGCAACGTGTATTTCAATACCCGATTCAAGAACATTGTCGGGGTCGGTGAGGGTGAGATTCGCTTCACCACCGCCGAACAGGTCAACGAATATCGACTTGAAATTCTTGTTTATCTCAGCAAAGCTTTCGGAGAATATCTTCTGCATCTCCTCAGTAAGACTTGCTATGAGATTTTCAAGCTCGGATTTTGCGTTTTCAGCATCCTTCATCTGTGCTGTAAGGAACTTCCAACGCTCCGATACCTCTTCGTACTCTTCGATTGCCGCAACATTCACACTACCCAAAGCTCTGATTTTACCCTTTACAGAGGAAAGTTCCTTCTGAGCTGCACTTGCGTCCTCCAGCGGCTTTGCAAACTCAGCCGCTTCACTACGAGTCATTTCGTACTGCTCTAAAAGCCTGTGAACAATATTGTCATACTCGTTCTGGACAGAGATTTTTCTCTCCTCCAAACGTGTAACCGTTCCCGCATACTTTTCCTTTGCTTCATTGAGAGACTTCATGCCTTCCTGTACCTGTCTGATATGCTGCTCCTGGGTATCGTGTAGATTTTTAAGTTCTGCCATCTCTTGCTGTGCTTCTTCACGTTCACTGCGAAGCACCTCTATCCGTTCCTTTGCACGTACACAATCCTGCTTTCTATCAGAGATAATCCTCTGAGTTTCCGAAAGCTCATTCTTTATGGCAATAGCACGTTCCTTGGAGTTTTTTTGTGTCTCCTCGGCTGTGTCAAGCTCACGCCTCAGTGAATCCATATCCTTCTGGAGAGCCGCAGTACGTATACGCATTTCCGCAAGCTTCTCAGCAAGGGAACTCTGCTCGTTCTTAAGGCTGTCACGCAAGCCCTGGGTTTCATCCATGGCTTGCTGCGTCTTTTCGATTTCCTCTGAGGCTTCATTCAGAGCAATGGCAAGCTCGGCCATGATAGTATCACTCTGTTCCGTTTTGCGTCTCAGATCTGCCTGCTCTTTTAAAAGCTCGTTTCTGCGCTCTTCGCTTTGTCTCAGAAGATACTGCTGCTTGTCGCACTCTGCCTTTGCCTGCATATACTCAGCCTCAGCATCTGTACACTCACGGCGGAGCTTTTCAATTACAGACTGCATATCTGAAGTTTCCGATTCAGCCTGCAAAAGATTCTTTTCGTTTTCCTTTGCCTCTGCTTGAAGCTGAGCTGCTGCCTGTTTAAGGGCGGTTATCTCTGTTTTACGAGTAATCATACCACCGCTTTTCTGGGCTGAACCACCTGTAAATGAACCGCCTGCGTTTACAACCTGACCGTCAAGGGTTACTATCCTGAAACGGTAGCCATATTTTTTAGCAATGTCAGACGCAAAGTCAAGATTCTCCGCTACTACGATTCTGCCCAAAAGAGAGCGTACAATGCCTTCATGGATGGGCTGATAGGTTACAAGGTTGCAGGCGTAGTCAACAAAGCCCGGTTCATTTTCCAAACCGTACTCATTAAGGAGCTTGCCCTTTATTGATGTAACAGGGAGAAATGTGGCTCTACCTGCACGTGCATGAGCAAGGTAGCGAATCCACTTCTTTGCGGCGGATTCATCATCTACAATGAGATTCTGCATTGCACCGCCGAGGGCTGTTTCAATAGCGACACCGCTTCTGCGTTCTGCTTCAATGCACTGTGCAACCGTTCCGTGTACGCCCATAGGCTTACCGCCGTCGGCTCTGAGTACTGCCTTTACGCTTCCTGCAAAGCCCTCCATATTCTGTTCCATGTCGGAGAGCAACTTACATCTCTGCTGTTTCTCACGAAGTGAAAATGCTATTCTGTTCTGCTCGGTACGAAGTGCATCGGCACGTCTCAGAGCGTCGCCGCAAAGAGCCTGCTGATTCTTAAGCTTTTCTTTGAGGGTGTCACGATTCTTTTCAGCCTTTAAAAGCTCCACAGCCCATTTTTTCGATTCATTGCTCTTTGCTTCGTACTCACCGGAAATAGCAGCCATACGCATATTCGCATTCATAAGCTGAGCAGCATATTCCTCTCGGCTTCGGGCTAAAGACTCACTGCGCACCCTTATTTCACCTTGCTTTACGTAGAGGGCACGGAGTGCCTGACTTGACTTTTCAAAGCCCTCGCCAAGAGTCTCTGCCTTTGAGTCAATACGTTCACGCTCACGCTGTACCTGCTCGGATTCAACCCTCAGTGCTATCTCCTGACGGTGAAGCACCTCTTCACGGTCAAGAAGCTGCGAGAGATACTTTCCTGCATTTTCCGACTGACCCGACAGCTCCTTCGCCTGAATTTCCAGTCCTCCTGCTCTCTGAAGAGCATGCTGTATGTCGTTTTCACAAACGGCAAGGTCGGCTGTAAGTCGTGAAGTTTCCTCTTCTGCTTTACGTATCTTTTCACGAAGCTCCTCTATACGCATAGAACTATGCTGGAGTGTACGGTAACCGCTCTGCACCTGCTCCTCTGCCTCGTCAAGATCATGCTGAATATTCTCATATTCGCCCTGTGCGCCTAAAAGCTCATCGGAAAGTGTACGAAGTCTCACTCTCAGGTTCTCAGACTGATGCACCCAAATAGAAACCTCCAACTGCTTCTGTTCTTCAGCAAGAACAAGGAACTTCTTCGCCTTTTCAGACTGGATGCGGAGAGGTTCTACTCTTCCCTCAAGCTCAGAAGCTATATCACGAAGTCTCGAAAGGTTCTCCTCTGCATGGGTGAGCTTTCGCTGAGCCTCTTCCTTTTTATACCTGAACTTGGAAACGCCTGCCGCTTCCTCAAATATGTCACGGCGATCACCGCTTTTTGCACTTACGATTTCGGCTATACGTCCCTGTCCGATAATGGAGTAGCCGTCACGACCCATACCCGTATCCATAAAAAGCTCATTTACATCTTTAAGACGTACCAGCTTCCCGTTTATGCGATATTCACTTTCGCCGCTTCGGTAGAGTTTTCTTGTAACGCTCACCTCATCGCCATATTCATCGCCCAGTATTTTTGAGCTGTTGTCTATATTAAGTGTAACCTGTGCAAAGCCTGTAGGCTTTCTCTGCTTGGTACCGGAAAAAATAACATCCTCCATTTTATTACCGCGGAGTGTTTTGGTGGACTGTTCGCCAAGTACCCATCTCACTGCATCGCCGATATTACTCTTTCCGCTGCCGTTCGGACCTACTACTGCCGTCAGACCTGCATCAAAATTAAGCTTTATCTTATCCGGAAAGGACTTAAAGCCCTGAAGTTCCAGTGATTTTAAATACATCGTACACTTCCTCTCCGATGATTTTATTTTCGGGACTGCTCATAACCATTCTAAGCTGTCCCTGTGAAAGTGTGTCAGTCTCCATGATTTTTACATGGTATCCCATATCTTTGAGTGCCGCACGGGATGCGCCTTTGTGACCTGTCGCCTTGCCTGCACTTCCCTTTGAGACTTCAATAATCAAGCTACTCCCCTTTGAAGGCACATATCGCTTTGCAAAGTCCATCTCCGCTTTAAGGTAAAGCCCTGCCTCTGCAAGTTCACCCAATGCCGGATGGTAAAAGCCGGCAAGTATCCGCTCCTCCATGGATTTTTCCGCATGAAGCCCCAACCGTATAAGCTTTATGTTTTCACGTCTCAGCCGACATATAGCTTTTCCTGCAAAGTCAAGCATTTCTTCCCATGAGGGAAGCGTGTAATCTCCTCTTTTATACAGTTCGCCCAAATGTGTACCCTCAAGTACAACAGTAGGGTAGATACGCATAGTTTCCGGCATAAGCTTTATGCAGGCTGAAAGGGTTTCTTCCTCGTCTGTGGCACAGCTTCCATAAAGACCATACATCATCTGTAGACCCAGACTGAAACCATAAGCCTTTATACGCTGTGAAGCTTCTCTTACATCCTCTGCCGTGTGACCACGCCCGTTAAGACTCAGAACTCTGTCTGACATACTCTGTGCGCCCAGTTCTATTGCTGTAACGCCGTACTCATTCAAAACAGAGAGTATCTCTTCTGAAACAGCATCGGGACGAGTTGATATTCTGATACCACTAAAGCCGTTTTTGCCCACATAGGGACGTACCGCTTCCAGGTAGGAAATCATGGTTTCCATAGGAATTGCGGTAAAGCTTCCGCCGAAAAAGGCTATTTCCGAATTATCACCGTCAATACCTCTTTCAAGGCTCTCGTGACAAACCTTTGCTATATCAGACGGCAAAGGGGCCCTCGTTCCACCGCTTATCGTTCTCTGATCACAAAAGCTGCACATGTTGGGACAACCCATATGCGGTATAAAAAACGCTAAATTACAGTGTCGCTTCATAGCCCATAAGCATAAGTGCTTCCTTAGCTGCCATCTGCTCCGCAGACTTCTTACTCTTACCGGTACCTGTACCGATAATATTGGAGTTAAGGCAAACATTTACGATAAACGCCTTGTCATGGTCAGGACCGGACTCTCCCGCAAGCACATATTCAACTTTCTCCTCAGGGTTTTTCTGAATAATTTCCTGAAGCACGGTCTTATAATCACGGAAACTGAGTCTGTCACTCTTCTCAATGTGCTTTGGAATAAATCGGAGAACATATCTCTTAGCACTCTCCATACCGCCATCCAAGAAAATAGCCGCAATTACTGCCTCAAAGGCATCCGCCAGAATAGAGGAACGCTCCCTGCCGCCTGTATTCTCTTCGCCCTTGCCCAGAAGTATAAACTCACCCAGGTGTATCTCCTTTGCAAACACATGGAGTGCCTTTTCGCATACCAGTGATGCTCTGAGCTTTGTAAGCTCGCCCTCCGGCATATCATAGCTTGCAAAGAGGTATTCGGAAACGATAACAGAAAGCACACTGTCTCCTAAGAATTCCAATCTCTCATTGCTACATCTGCACTTCTTCTTTTCATTTGCATAAGAAGAATGGGACAATGCCTCTGTAAGCAAGTCTCTGTTTTTAAAATGATAACCGATATATCCTTCAAAACGACTCAGCTCTTCATTTGCTGTACGTTCCATGAATCAATCATCCTTTCTGTATGCTGCAAACTTTTTCAGTGATTGCATCAATCATGCTACCCTTTACGCAGTCCTTAGCCTGACGGATAGCATTGTAGAATGCTCTTGCATCTGAGCTTCCGTGCGCCTTAATAACCGGCTTTGACGCACCCAGCATCATCGCACCACCCGTTGCCTTATAATCAAGCATTGTAGTGATACCTTTTATCTTCTTCATGCAGAGAACTGCGGCAATTTTGCCTGCTCCTGCGAATATGTTATCCTTCATCTGAACTTTCATGAACTTGCCCATGCCCTCATAGAGCTTCAGTGCAACGTTGCCTGTAAATCCGTCTGCTACGATAACATCCGCTGTACCCATGGGAAGCTCTCTTGCCTCTGCATTTCCGCAGAAATTTACAGGAGTATTCCGAAGAAGCTTGTATGCCTCAATCTCCAAGTCTCTGCCCTTTGTCTCCTCTGCACCAACGTTCAGAAGCTTTACTCTGGGATTTTCAACCCCCATAACGCTATTCATATAGGCACTGCCCATAATCGCAAACTGTTGGAGCATGTCCGGACGGCAATCATTGTTTGCACCGCCATCAACAAGAATAAAGGGCTTTTCTGCTGTAGGCATAATGGGGGCAAGTGCAACTCGCTTGATACCCTTGATACGCTTTACAATAAAGGTAGAGCCTACAACCAGTGCACCGCTGCTTCCCGCTGATACAAAGGCATCACCCTTACCCTCGGAAAGTGCACTCATACCTACTGCCATAGAGCTGTTCCTGTGTTCCTTGATAAGTGAAACAGGCTCTTCGTGTATATCGAAAATCTCATCGGCGTGAATAATATCAATGCCATCAAGGGAGAGCTGATTTTCAGCGGCACAATCCTTAATAAGCTTTTCATTGCCTGACAGTGTGACCTTTACCCCGAAGTCTTTCACAGCCCTGATGCTGCCCTTGATTACTTCAAGTGGAGCATTGTCGCCACCAAATGCGTCTACTATAATATTCATATATTAATCCTCCATTGCTGCCACATATGCTCTCAGAGAAGCAAGTGCTCTGTCAGCATACATCTGATATTTAAGCTTCTTATCCCGTACACGCTCAGCAAGCTCAGGCAGGATACCCATATTGCACCCCATGGGCTGAAATTCCTTTACGCCCTCATCGCTTATATATGCTGCCAATGCACCCATCATGGTATCTCTTGGCAGTATTAGAGGTTCCTTGCCTGAAAGCTTTCGTGCCATATTTCTGCCGGCTAAAATTCCGCTTGCCGCTGATTCAATATATCCCTCAACGCCTGTTATCTGTCCCGCAAAGAAAGTAAGCGGCTCTTTTTTCAGTGAATAGTCCGCACTGAGAAGCCGTGGACTGTCGAGGAATGAATTTCTGTGCATTACACCGTAGCGCATGAAGTCTGCATTTTCAAGTCCCGGAATAAGAGAAAACACTCTCTTCTGCTCGGGAAATTTAAGATTAGTCTGGAAACCTACCAGATTAAATAGTGTGCCATCAGCGTTTTCACGTCTCAGCTGTACCACTGCGTAAGGTCGTCTACCTGTTCTGGGGTCTGTAAGACCCACAGGCTTCAATGGACCAAAACGCATGGTATCAGGTCCACGGGACGCCAGTACCTCAATGGGCATGCATCCCTCATAAACTCTGAATATCTCTTTATCGAATTCACTTAGAGGTGCACGTTCCGCACTAACAAGAGCTTCATAGAAGGTCTCGTACTCCTCCTTATTCATGGGACAGTTAATATAGTCAGCATCACCTCTGTCATAGCGGGATGCCAGGAAAACTATGTCCTTGTCAAGGCTTTCATATGTTACAATAGGCGCAGCTGCGTCAAAGAAGCTGAGGCGCGTGCCGCACTTTTCCTCAATGCTCTCTGCAAGGCTATCGGCGGTAAGAGGACCGCTTGCTATTATTACAGGTTCATCAGGGATAGATTTTACTTCCTCTTCACAAATTGTTATAAGAAGGTGAGAAGAGATTTTCTCCGTTACCATATCGGAAAAAGCCTCTCTGTCTACTGCCAGAGCACCACCTGCCGCAACTGCAGTTTTACGGGCACAGGGAATAAGAAGTGAACCCAGCTCCTCCATCTCTGCCTTGAGAAGTCCTGCCGCAGAAGCAAGTCTGTCTGCTTTAAGGGAGTTTGAACATACAAGTTCAGACAAGCCCTTATAGTGGTGGGCAGGAGTATATTTAAGTGGTTTCATCTCATAAAGGGTCACAGGGAAGCCTGCCTCTGCCAACTGCCAGGCAGCCTCACAGCCGGCAAGACCTCCGCCTATAACCGAAACTTTCTGTTTCATTTCCATATCAATCACCGTTTATTGGTCTGTCGTAGCCGCATCCTTCCTTTTCACATACCTTACGACCTGATTTACCGCCCTTCTGGAAGAGGGTTGAACCACACTGAGGACATTTCTCCTCCAAGGGTACATTCCAGGTCATAAAATTGCAGTCGGGATACTTTTCACAGCCGTAGAAGCTTCTGCCACGCTTTGACTTTTTAAGGATAACCTTGCCGCCACACTTAGGACAGGTACCCGGTGTCTCCTGTACAATCTTCTTTGTATTGGTACACTCAGGAAATCCCGGACACGCAAGGAATCTGCCGAATCTGCCGATTTTTATTACCATGTTTCTGCCGCAGGCTTCACACACAATATCCGTTTCTTCATCGGGCACTTTAACACGCTTACCCGCCATACGCTCTTCAGCCTCAGAAAGGGTCTTGGCAAAGTCCTCGTAGAAATCCTCCAGAGTGTTTACCCACTCTCTCTTGCCCTGTTCAATATCATCAAGGTCGTTTTCCATCTTGGCTGTGAATGCCGCATCAACGATATTGCAGAAGTGTTCTTTCATAAGGTCAGTTGTAACCTCGCCCAATACAGTGGGCTTCAAAGTCTTACCCTCTCGCTCAACATAGAGACGTGATGTGATAGTTGTGATGGTGGGAGCGTAGGTACTTGGTCTACCGATGCCGTTTTCTTCAAGAGTCTTAATAAGGGACGCTTCCGTAAAACGTGCAGGCGGCTGTGTGAAGTGCTGATTGCCCTCCAATGAGCGTACCTTTAATATATCTCCCTCGGTAAGCTCGGGCAGGTTCTTGTTTTCATTTTTGGAATCCTTAGTCTCCTCATAGAGGGCGGTAAAGCCGTCAAATTTAACGGTACTTCCGCTTGCCTTGAAGAGGCAGCCGTCCGCATCTATGTCAACAGAAACGGTATCAAGGGTTGCATCAGCCATCTGGCTTGCAATAAAACGTTCCCAGATAAGCTTATAGAGTTTATACTGGTCAGAGCTGAGACTGCTCTTCACTCTTACGGGAGTAAGGGAGGGGGTAGAAGGTCTGATTGCTTCGTGAGCATCCTGAGCATTCTTCTTGGACTTGTAAACTCTCGGCTCAGGCGGCAGATACTCTGCACCGTATGCTTCCATTATATATTCGTTTGCCGCTGCCTTGGCTTCATCAGAAATACGCAGGGAGTCGGTTCTCATATAGGTGATAAGACCCATTGCGCCCAGACCGTCAATTTCAATACCTTCGTAAAGCTCCTGTGCAACCTTCATGGTACGCTTGGACTGAAAACCCAAACGATAGGAGGCGTCCTGCTGAAGTGTTGACGTGATAAAAGGTGCGGCAGGGTGCTTCTTGGTAATGCGCTTCTTTACCTTGGATACGGTAAACTGAGCGTTCTTCAGACGTTCAAGGAGAGCATCTGACTCTTCCTTGGTGCTAATTTCCGTCTTATCAACACGCTTGCCATCGACAGCTGTAAGCTTTGCACCGAAAATCTTCTTAGAAGAAGCAGCGGAGAGCTTTGCATCAATTGACCAGTACTCCTGTGGCACAAAGGCTTTTATCTCGTTTTCACGGTCAACAACCAGTCTTACCGCAACAGACTGTACTCGTCCCGCAGACAGACCGCGGCGTACTTTCTTCCATAGAAAAGGGCTGAGCTTATAACCCACGATTCGGTCAACAATACGTCTTGCCTGCTGTGCATTTACCAAATCAACGTCAATCTTATGGGGATTCGCCATACCGCTCTGTATACCGGTCTTAGTAATTTCGTTGAATTCAACACGATTGTTTTCATTCATGTCAAGACCCAGCATCTGTGCTATATGCCAAGATATAGCCTCACCTTCTCTATCAGGGTCAGTTGCAAGGTAAACACGGCTGCACTTCTTAGCACCGGCTTTAAGCTTTTTTATAACCTCTTCCTTGCCCTTCATATCGGTGTACTGAGGCTTAAAGCCATTTTCCACGTCAATGCCAAACTTTGACTTAGGCAAGTCACGGACGTGACCCATGGAAGCTATAACATCATAACCCTTGCCTAAATATTTCTGTATGGTCTTTGCCTTTGCAGGCGACTCTACTATTACCAGATCTGACATATCTATAACCTGCTCTGTCTTGTCTTAAACAGAGCCGTCTCCTTTCTTAAGGATCTCATATACATTTCCCGGTTTCCTGAATACCATGCCCTTTATGCACAGCTCCGTCATAACTGAAGCGGTTTCATCGGGAAACATATCAATTGCATCCGTAATTTCATCTACATGAAGAGCCTGCTTTTCCAGGAGGAGGTCTACTACAGCCCTTTCCCTTTCACTGAGCTCTTCGTATACACCCAGCGGCTTCATCTGAGGCACTGAGCTGTTTATCTCTATTTTTTCACGATGTTTTTCGGCGTGAGTTTTAAGCCTTCGTCCCTTGGGGGAAATATCCCGTTCCTGTTTCACATCGCCAGCGTTTTTCTTCCTACGGATAACCCTGGAAAGCCTTGCCTTAGGCTTTTCGGAGTTCTGAAAATTCTGAGACATTTCCGGCTTCTCGATATTCTGAGACTTCACTAGCTTTTGAGAATTTATGCCATACTCCACGTCGAATACAGGTGATTCATCGGGGTCTTTTTCAAGCTGAAAAACCACCGAAGCCTTTATCTCATGGGCATACTCTTCATAGTATGCATTGATAATGTCCAGACTGCTAAAAGCGCAAGATGCGCCCTCACGCAAATATTTTACCACACCTGTATAGTTCTTGTCAAATATATCCGTGGGCGGAACGCAAAAAAGCTTTTTGCCCTTTTCAAGTGCCATAGAAGCAGTTACAAGGGCACGACTGTTTTCAGGTGCCTGAATAACCAGCGTTGCATAGCTTATGCCCGCCATAAGACGGTTTCTCAAAGGAAAATTACCCAGATGTGCAGGCGTACCTGGCAGAAACTCAGTTATAAGGAGTGCCTTTTTCTCCATTTCTTCCTTAAAGGTGATGTTTTCCTTGGGATAATTATAGTCAATACCACAGGGCAGGAACGCCGCAGCCTTGCCATTTTCCGCTTCAAGAGCCGCCTGATTTGCAGCTGTATCCAGTCCTACTGCAAAGCCGCTTACTACCGTAATACCCGCAGCAGCAACGCCCTTGCATATGTGTCCACAAACATTTAAGCTGTAGTCTGATGCTTTCTTTGTTCCAACTACGGTAAGAGTGGGTCGGTCAAGTACGCTTAAATCGCCCTTGTAAAACAGTACAGCAGGGGCATTGTAGATACATCTCAGTGCCTCGGGATACTCTTTGTCCTCACAGGACATAACGGAAATATTCTTCTTACGGCAATCCTCCAGTACTCTCTCCACCTGTTCCATACCGATAGATTCAACTGCATGTCTTTCACGTTCCGTCTGAACACTGACATTTACCACAGCACCGCTTATAAGACACTCATAGGCGTGCTCCACTGATCCTGCTGCCTTAACAACTCTCCATATATGGGGATTGCCTGCGCCAAAAACCATAACAAGCCATAGCCAGTATTTTATATTCATAGCATATGCCTGCCTTTCGTCATTTCCCACATAAGTACACCTGCTGCCATTGCAGCATTAAGAGACTCAATGTTGCCGTACATTGGGATAGTAACTCTTCTGTTGCAGGCATCGGAAACCTCCTTCGGAAGTCCGTTGCCCTCGTTGCCTATCCACACTGCACAGCCTTTATTATAAGTGCAGCTTCCAACAAAAGCATCCGCATCCCGTACTACTGCTGCGTCACTTGAAATTTCAAATCTGTCAAAATTCTCGAAGATTTCCCTTTCGTCGGAGCAAACTTTAACGTTCACCCGAAAGAGTGAGCCCATGGTTGCACGTACAACCTTTGGACTGTATATATCACAGCTTCCGCAGAATATAACGCCATCAATACCTAAAGCGTCCGCTGTACGGAGAATCATTCCTGCATTACCCGGGTCCTGGAGCCTACATAAAACCGCATAGGCACCATCACTTTTAAGGAAGTCATCCCAGGACTTTTCAGCAGGGATTCTACACACTGCAAAAACTCCCTGTGTAGATTCCGTTTCAGCCATATATTTTCCAAGCTCATCGGATATATACACTATCTTTACGCTGTCTACCACAAGTGAAAGAAGCTCCTCACCCCATTTAAGAGAGGCACTTTCCGTAATAAAAAGCAGGGTAATACGGGCATTATTTGCAAGGGCATCCGATACCAGTCGGTAACCCTCCAACACAAAAAGACCCTCCTGCTGTCTCGATTTCTTGGCAGAGGACAGCTTGCGGTAAAGCTTGACCGATGGGTTGTCCTTTGCTGTTATAGACTGTGAAAATAAACTCATACGGAAATCCTCCTCTATAAGAAAACACGCTCCGTATAATGGAGCGTGTCAGGTTTACTTTTTTTACAGAGCTGCCTTTGCCTTCTCAACGATAGCAGTAAAGCCTGCTGCGTCTGTGATTGCAATTTCAGACAGCATCTTTCTGTTCAGCTCGATGCCAGCCTTCTTGCAGCCGTTCATAAATGTAGAATAGTTGATACCATTCATCTTGCAAGCAGCAGAGATTCTTGTAATCCAGAGCTGTCTGAACTCTCTCTTCTTCTGCTTTCTGCCAACATATGCATAGTTGCCGGACTTCATAACAGCCTGCTTAGCCATCTTGAAGTGCTTGCTCTTGCTGCCCCAGTAACCCTTAGCCAGCTTCAGTGTCTTATTTCTTCTCTTACGAGTCATCATTGCACCCTTAATACGTGCCATAATCTTCTACCTCCGATTTTTCTAATTTTGTTTTTCCTACGCTCTTCTCAGACTTAGAGATAAGGCAGCAACTTCTTCAGTGCCGGTGCGTTTGTCACATCAGCTACACCTGCAGTACGAGCGATTCTCTTACGCTTTGTATCCTTCTGTGTCAGTCTGTGTCTCTTGTTTGTCTTCTGATACTTCAGCTTGCCGGAACCTGTAAGCTTAAAACGCTTCTTTGCTCCGGAATGTGTTTTTGTCTTGATCTTTGCCATGAGTATATCCTCCTTTTACTTGGATGCTTTCGGTGTAATGAACATGACCATACTGCGGCCTTCCATCTTTGCAGGCTTTTCAACCGTACCGACAGCTGCACATGCTTCCTTAAATTTTTCAAGAAGCTCTTCGCCAATCTGCGGATGAGCAATAGCACGCTTACGGAATCTTACGGATACCTTCAGCTTGTCGCCACCCTCAAGAAACTTTCTTGCCTGGTTTACCTTTGTTTCAAAGTCATGTGTGTCAATTGCGGAAAACATGCGGATTTCCTTTATTGCAACAACCTTCTGGTTCTTGCGGGCTTCCTTTTCACGCTTCTGCTGTTCAAAGCAGTACTTGCCATAATCCATAATGCGGCACACCGGCGGCTTTGCCTGCGGTGCTATCTTGACGAGGTCAAGATCCTGTTCATATGCAAGTTTCTGTGCGTCTCTTGCAGACATATTTCCGAGCTTTGTTCCATCGGCATCAATGACAAGAATTTCCTTATCGCGGATTTCTTCATTGATCTGCAGCTCCTGTTTGCTGATAAGCCAGCACCTCCAAACATTTTAATTACAAACAAAAATGAGTGCATCACACGCCGGTGAGCACCCTCAATATTCTATGCAGACCTCTTCCGATGGCTCTGTAAGAATATATTAACCGTTTCGACTGTATCGCCAAACGGTGAGAACGTGATGCTCTTCTTTGTTTACTATAAAATTATACACCACCGCTAACTTAAAGTCAAGCAGCTTTTCTATCTTTTACAAATTATTCATATAACCTATCCCAAAGCATCTCAAACCACTCCACACATTTCAGCTTATACTGGAATTTACAGGGTTCTGAGAGGATTTCCAGCTCTTTCTCTGTGAAAAGCTCCTCTGGATTTTCAGATTCCTCTGCCGCAGCTGGAATACACAGGGGCGGGTACATGACGCACCACCAGTTCTGACCCTTTGCATCACCGATATTTACCCGTACTGCGTCATATACGCCTGCGGGAAGAGTGTATGTTTTGCTGCCAACCTCGTATGTGCGTGCATCAAAAGGCATGGTTACGTATTCAGCTGTTATTTCATCAAAGCAGCCGTTTAGAGCGGCAGTTTCTCGGGCAATTTCCTCTATATGCTGGAGACTCGTCTCAGCTGTGAGCCTTGCTTCCTCGGGTGTACTTCCCGAAAGATAAACCGAGCCGTCTGCAAGGATCGCATCACGTATTCTGTATTTGAGAAGCTGATCCTCGGAGGAATCGGAGTTTGCAATGATATGGAGGCGGAGAACGCTGTCCTCCATGTGCTTTACAGCAGAAGCTGTGCCTGATACAGAAGATATAAGCAGTGCCCCCGCCATACCGAGTATGGATGCGATTTCAATTCTTTTCATTTTTATCACCTCAGTGAAAGTATGGGCAGGGGGTGTAGGTTTATTCAGCTTTGCTGTTTTTTCCTGCCTTGACAAATGTGTTATAAATTGCTATAATAAAAGTTAACGACAAAGAAGCCTGATAAGGAGTAAAATATATGATGGACAACATCCGCAATTTCTGTATTATTGCCCATATTGACCACGGCAAGTCTACCCTTGCTGACCGTATCCTGGAACAGACCTTTACTGTTGCCAAGCGTGACATGGAAGAGCAGATTCTCGACAACATGGATATTGAACGTGAACGTGGCATCACTATCAAAGCCCGTGCCGTTCACTTAAACTACAAGGCAAAGGACGGTCAGACCTACGTTTTCAACCTTATCGACACTCCGGGTCACGTTGACTTCAACTACGAAGTTTCAAGAAGCCTTGCTGCTTGTGAGGGTGCAATACTGGTTGTTGACGCATCTCAGGGTATCGAAGCTCAGACCCTTGCCAATACCTACCTAGCAATTGAACACGACCTGGAGGTTGTTCCCGTTGTAAATAAAATTGATTTACCTGCTGCCGACCCTGAACGTGTATGCCACGAAATTGAAAATATAATTGGTATTCCCGCCATGGACGCACCTCGTATTTCCGCAAAATCAGGTCTCAATATTGAAGAGGTCATGGAACGCATTGTAACGGAGATTCCTGCTCCCAAAGGCGACCCTGACGCCCCTCTCAAGGCACTGATTTTCGACAGCTACTACGATGCATATAAAGGCGTTGTTATCTATATCCGTGTAAAGGAAGGTACTGTAAAGGTAGGCGATACAATTCGTCTTATGGCTACAGGTGCTAACTTCACCATCGTTGAAGCCGGATACATGGATACCAACCAACTTGTAAACACAGGTGAACTGAAAGCCGGAGAGGTAGGCTATCTCACTGCTTCCATAAAGAGCATCGGCGACACTCAGGTCGGCGACACTGTTACCCTGGAAGATCGTCCTTGCGATGAGCCGCTTCCCGGTTATCGTCAGGCAAATCCTATGGTTTTCTCCGGTATATATCCTGCTGACGGTGCTAAATACGGTGATCTGCGTGAGGCTTTAGAAAAGCTTCAGCTAAATGACGCGTCCCTCACCTTTGAGCCTGAAACCTCCATTGCTCTGGGCTTTGGCTTCCGTTGCGGTTTCTTAGGACTTCTCCACATGGAGATCATCCAGGAGCGACTGGAGCGCGAATATAATCTTGACCTTATTACAACTGCACCATCGGTTATCTACCGTGTAACCCTTATGAGCGGCGAGGTACTTCATATCGACAACCCTACTAACTACCCCGACCCTGCAATTATCAAGCTTGCCGAAGAGCCTATGGTAAAGGCTGAAATTCTCACACCCTCAGACTACGTGGGCAATGTTATGGATCTTTGCCAAAACAGACGCGGCGTTTTTCATGACATGCAGTATATCGATGACACAAGAGTAAGTTTGAAATACGATCTGCCTCTAAACGAAATTGTCTACGACTTCTTCGACGTACTGAAATCCCGTACCAAGGGCTATGCATCCTTTGACTATGAACTGAGCGAATATGCTCCTTCAAAGCTTGTAAAGCTTGACATTCTCCTGAATGGTGATATGGTAGATGCGCTGTCCTTCATCATTCACGCAGATAAGTCCTATGAACGTGCAAGAAAAATGGTTGAACGTCTCAAGGAAAATATTCCAAGACAACTCTTCGAGGTACCCGTACAGGCAGCCATCGGTGGAAAGATTATTGCCCGTGAAACCATCAAGGCTATGCGTAAGGACGTTCTTGCCAAGTGCTACGGCGGTGATATTACCCGTAAGAAGAAGCTGCTTGAAAAGCAGAAGGAAGGTAAAAAGCGCATGCGTTCACTGGGTACGGTAGAAGTACCGCAGGAGGCGTTTATGAGCGTATTGAAGCTTGATACGGAGTAAATCATAAGGAGTCATATTTATGTTAAAAGAATCCATATACAACTGTCCTCACTGCGGTGAGAAGTCATTTACCCCTCTGACCAAAGCAATGGCAGGCGGTCTCAATTCCAAAGGCAAAGTTTGTCAATCCTGTGGCAGACGCTGCTGCAACGGTCAGGCTTCCACAATTTTCAATGCAATCGTGTATCTTATTGCCTTTGTGGGTGTGGTACTGTTCTACCTCTTCATAGACAATAATATATTAGCCTTTGCACTTATGGCAGGCAGTATCGCAGCGGCTTTTCTCCTTGGAAAACTCTTCGATGCCTTCTTCATGCCCCTTACCAAGGTTATAAGAAATGACATCCGTAGCTGACACAAAAGACTCACTGGGGCTCTATATCCACGTCCCATTCTGCCTTAGAAAATGTCCCTACTGCGACTTTTATTCATGTGAAAACAGCCTGCATAAGCGTGACGCTTACGTGCAGGCTGTCTGTCGTAATCTGAGAGTTTACGGAAAGGGGCAGAGAGTAGACACCATCTATTTCGGCGGAGGAACACCATCTCTGCTCAGTCTCGACCATATAGCAGAGATTATCACAGCAGCAAAAGAAAGCTTTGCACTTAGTCTGTCTGAAACCACAATCGAATTAAACCCTGCCACGGTTACAGAGGATTTGCTCAGCGGTTACAGAGCAACCGGAATCGACCGTGTTTCCATAGGTGTACAGGATTTGCAGGACGACACTCTGGAGGCTCTCGGTAGACTTCACACAGCACAGCAGGCAACAGACACAGTTTACGCCGCAAAACACGCAGGTTTTGACAACATTTCCTGCGATCTGATGATAGGCACCAAAGGTCAGACAAAAAAGCGACTTACAGACACTATGGAAAAACTAACTTCCCTGCCTATAACCCACATTTCAGCCTATCTGCTGAAAATTGAAGATGGTACACCCTATGCAAGGTCAGACATGAAATTTCTCGTTCCCGATGACGATGAAACAGCCGACCTCTATCTTCATATGGTGGAATTTCTCAAAAGCAAGGGCTTTTTACAGTATGAGGTTTCAAACTTCGCTCTCCCGGGTTACCACAGTCGCCACAACTGCCGCTACTGGAAGTGTGAGCCATACCTTGGAATCGGACCCTCAGCTCATTCCTGCATGGATACACGATTTTACGTAAACTCTAATCTTGATGAATTCATCAAATCCCCCATTCAGAGTACTATAATTGAGGACGAATCGCCATGTGACGAATACGAATCGCTCATGCTGCGGCTACGTTTAACAGAAGGAGCAGAGACTTCTCACTTCAGCGAAAAGCAGAAAAGAATCATAGAAAAGTACGTAAATACGGGATTTATGCAGATAAATAATAACCACGTTTCTTTCACGCCAAAGGGTTTTCTTGTTATGAACAGTATCCTTACAGAGCTTCTATGGCAATAAATCAAAGGAGGAAGAATCATGCCAAAACAACACTGGAAAGGCAGCGTGCTATTAGCACCCGTTCCTGCGGCACTTGTAAGCTGCGGTACAGTTGAGGAGCCTAAGGTACTCACCATCGCTTGGACAGGTGTGCTCTGTACGCATCCGCCTATGACCTATATTTCCGTCCGCCCTACCCGTCATTCCTATCCAATACTGATGGAGAAAAAGGAATTTGTAATAAACCTAACTACATCTGCCATGTGCAAGGAAACTGATTTCTGCGGTGTCCGTAGTGGCAAGGATATCGATAAATTTACCCACTGTGGCTTTACTCCTGAGCCTTGTGAAACCGTATCCGCACCTCAGATTAAGGAGTGCCCTGTAAGCCTTGAATGCAGGGTAACCGAGACAAAGGAGCTAGGAAGCCATACCATGTTTATGGCTGAGATTACAGGCATAAACGTTGATGAACGCTACATCGACAGCAAGGGTAAACTCAACCTCCAGCAGTGCGGTCTTATGGCATATGCCCACGGAGAATACTTTGCTCTTGGTCGTAAGCTCGGAGACTTCGGTTGGTCGGTGAGAAAGAAGAAAAAGAAGAAGCCACCCGTAAAGTAATTTGTAATAAAAAATCTGAAATAAGTGTTGCATTTTATGTGAAAATGTGGTAGAATAATATTATGGTCTCTGTACCGTAAACTACAGCACCTATTTAAGAAAGGAATATATAAATGAATACAGAAGAAATCATTCAGACTATAAGAGACGGTCTCACCGGCGAATACGGCGTTGACATGGCGTATCTCGAAGGACAGGTCTCCAAATACAAAAACCATGAAAACTCCGCTGAAATTGAAAACGCAATTGCAGAGATTGCCTACGAGATTCTTCCTGAGGACAAGAAGCTTGAGGTTGCAAAAATGATGTACATGGACGGCAAGCGTCTTGACGCTGTCATGAACGAGGCAATCCAGCTTATCAATGACAAAAAGCAGGAGGAGGCATTTAAGCTTACCGAGGACCTTTACACCAAAATCCGTATTTCCTACCGTGAAACTGAGGAAAAGATGTACCTCAGCCTGCGTAATCCCCTTGAACACCAGCTCTACCTCTACTTCTATCAGCCTACAAAGCGACTGGAAAGACCGCCTTTTGACCTGTCCCGTATGGTTATGCTCCACGGTTATAACTTACTGGAAGCAGGCAGACCTGAGGATGCAGTTGCAGTTCTGGAGGACGCTGTACGCTTTAACCCAATGAATACCGACGCTTACTTTGAAATGGCTGAATGCTACAAGTACATGAAGCAGAACGCAGACCTGCTGGGCTGTACAAAGGAAATTCTCTCTATCGCCACATCACCCGAGGAAATCTCCCGTTGCTACTGCAATTTGGGATTCTACTGCGTAGAAGAAAAGGACTACGACAGTGCGGTTTGCTTCTACTATGAGTCTCTGATTTATGCAAAGAACCCCATTGTTACAGCTGAGCTGATGCATATTCGTGAAAAGACAGGCAAAAAGCTTTCCCCGCCTTCACGTACACAGGTTAATGCGGCGTTTGAGAAGTATGGCCTAAAGCCCGGTGCTAACGAAGAGATTTTAAGCGTTGTTGCTGCACTTGCCAAGGGTATGCTGGAGGATGGCGATACCGAGCGTGGCAAGATCTATCTCCGTATTCTCTATAGTCTCACCAATGATCCTGACGTCAAGAAGCACCTTGACAGCTTAAAGTAAAAATATAAGGCTGACGTTTTTTCGTCAGCCTTTTTTGCGTTTAATTTATAACTTATTCGGTTAGAGCTTTAACTGCTTCTGCAAGCTGAGTATCGCCTTCAATATCGGGATTTGCAAAGTCTACAGTATAATCCTCAGCCAGGAAAACTTCCCTGTCAGGATTAACACCCACACCATGATAGCACTCGCCCTTTACCGTGCGGTAGGTAGCAACGGTGAGAGTCAGCGCACCATCGGCAATCTTCCCGGTATCCTGCATTATGCCCTTGCCAAATGTTGTTTCTCCCACAAGTTCTGCCTTGCCGAAATCACTGAGAGATGCGGCGAAAAGCTCTCCTGCACTGGCTGTTCCGCCATTCATAAGCACTGCCATGGGGATGTTTATCTCTTCTTCATCAGACTTAACTATCACCTTTTCACTTCCATCACCATAGTTTGCAACAGCTATATCTCCCTCAGGAAGAAGCGGATCAAGCACATCCTCAACAGATGTTAGCAGACCACCAACGTTTCCGCGTACATCAAAGATTATCGCCTCTGCGCCCTCTGCTGTAAGGCTGTGAAGTATCTCGCTGTACTGCTCATAGGTGTTTTCACGAAACGCAGAAATATGGATATAGCCGATATTTCCGGGAAGCATACAACCCTCAGCAGTGACATTCACAATGGTGCTTCGTTTAACCTTCACATCAAAGGACTCGCCTGCCCTTTCAACAGTGATGAGAACCTCAGTTCCCTCTTCGCCCTTTACATTTGCGACAGCTGTATCATAGCCCAGATCTGTTACCGGCTCACCCTCTACAGATACGATTATATCGCCTGTTTCAATGCCCGCTTCGTCTGCGGGAGCACCTGTTGTAACGCTTACGATATAAAGACCTTTTTCGTCAGCCTGTACAGTTACACCGATTCCAACCATAGTACCGGCTTCTTTGTCCTGCCAATCACTGTATTCGTCATTGTTCATGTAGACAGAGTAAGGGTCGCTAAGACCCGCAACGTAGCCTTTAAGAGCACTGTCCATGAGGGCTTCCTCGTCAATGTCTGTGTAATACTTCTCCTCGATATATTCGGACAGCTCGGAAAGCCGTGTGGTTTCCCCGAGAGCCTCTCTCAGGTTCCGGTTCTGCACCCACAGCACGCATAGCATTACCACTGAGAAAATAAGTGTTAATACAGTAAAACACCGCCAAAAATCGAAGTGACGTCCGGTTTTCGTTTCTTCTGTAATATTATCATTTATGGCTTCGTCAGTCTTTTTTTCCATGCTAATACTCCTTTATAATAGAATTATAACCTAAAAAAGGACAGAGATAGCTTATACCCCTGTCCTTAATTTTATACCTGTGTTAATAAAGATATGCCTCAGGGTCAACTCGTGTACCATTTTTTCTGACTTCAAAATGAAGATGAGGACCTGTGGAGAAGCCTGTTGAGCCAACATAGCCTATTGTCTGTCCCTGAGATACGTATTGACCGTTTGATACAGCCACTGACGTAAGATGAGCGTATACAGTAGAGTAGCCGCCACTGTGAGAAATAATTACATAGTTTCCATAGCCGCCGCCACAGCCGCAGCTCGAGGATTTGGCGTAGTTATGTGTGCAGCCGCTACTTACATGAATAACTGTACCACTGAGAGACGCTACAGCAGGTGCACCGGAGATACCGCCGCTTGCAATGTCAATACCGCTGTGATGTGTGCCCCATCTGGGACCAAAACCACTTGTCAGAGTATAAAAACCGGGACAAGGCCAACCGAATCTTCCCACAGAACTAGATGTCTGCTGAGTTGTGGCAGTAGTGGTGGTAGTTGTTACAGGCCTAGTTGTAACCACAGGAGCCTGTGTCTGCTTTGTCGTCACTACGGCATTGTTACCGCCGCCGTTATTGTTGTTAACAGCCTTGGTGGTAGTTGTTGTTGTAGGCTTCCACTGCTGCTGTGTAGCTGTAGTGGTGGTCTGCCTTGCAAGCTCCTCCTGGCGTTTCTTCTCTTCCTCCTGTGCTTTCAGAATCGCTGCCAGGATCTTAGCATCCTCCGCTTCAAGCTCCTTATTGGAAGCTTCAAGACTTGCAATATCCGCATTAAGAAGAGCTTCCTTGTCAGCTAGCATTTCAGAATATTCAACTGAATCCTCGAAATCTTCCTGAAGTTCTAAAACTGCAGCTTTCAGCTCTTCCATCTTTGTTTCCTGGTTGGCAAGCTGAGTTTCAAGCTCCGCCTTTTCTTCCTCCAGGTGAGTTTTATTATCGCTGAGCGTCTGGAGATTATCTCTCAGACCGTTAATTAGGTCGTTGTCGTGCTTGGCGATTCGCTGTAATGTATCATATTTGGTGAGAAAATCAAAGAAATCCGTTGCACCAACAAGAGCAGAAATCAAGCTGTCATTGCCGTTTACATAGATGGCACGGACTCTTGACTTGAAATTCTGAAGGTCAGAGTCAATCTCAGCCTCCATATTTGCGATTTCAACCTCTGTATCGGAGATTTCATCCTGAGTATCCTCAATATCACCCTCAATACGTGTCAGCTGTTCATCAACGATGGTGATATTAGCCTCCTGAAGCTCGATTTTATCAGTGAGGGTTTTCTGATATGCCTCCTCCTCCGACTTATCGGTGCCAAGAGAATCGAGCTGAGACTGCATCTGAGCAATTTCCTTGTCGTTAGCCTCCTTCTGTGCCTGAAGCTCTGAGGAAGCCCAAGCCCATACCGGCGGCTCGTTCCACATATCATGGTTATAGTATACGCTTCCTGCCAGCATGGTCACTGTAAGCAGACCGCTGACAAAACGCAGTAAACCTTTATTTCGCATATTATCTCCTTTCAGACATTACAGGCACTTAAACATTCAGATGCCTGCGGGTAGAAAATACTGTTCCCAATGCCCCAAAGAATGTACCTGCTATCAGGTAGGACGCAATCACAGGAATCGCTACATCCTCAAACTGAACGATACTTGTAAGACCAAATACCGCAGAAACAGATGTACCGCCGGATATAAGGTCAACCAGTGCGTCATAGCCTACCCATGTTACAGCAAGGGCTGCGCAGCCTGCCACAAAACCTGTTATCATACCTTCTACAAAGAAAGGTATACGGATAAATGAGTTGGTAGCACCCACATACTTCATAATCTGTATCTCTGCTCTGCGGGCGTAAACACTTGCCTTTGTTGTATTTGCGATGATTACAATTGAGATGATAATCAGAGCTGCAATAATAACCATGCATATCATTGTTATAATTCGTCTTAAATCCATAAGTATGTTTACAAAATCCATAGGCGCTCTTATAGATTCAACCAGCTCCATTGTGTTAATTTCAGCAAGAGTGTCGTCAATAAGATTTATATCTGCAACACGGACTCTGTAGGCATCAATAAGAGGGTTGTCATTTCCAAGTGACTCAAACACCATCTCATAGTCAGCCATATTGCTTTTGACATCTTCAAAAGCCTCCTCCTTAGAGTAGAACACAGCCTCTGCAATGTTGTCCATACGGCAGAGTTCTCCGTAAAGGTCACTGATTTCCATATCGGTTGCGTCCTCTTTCAGGTAAATTATAATTTCATTTTTATCTTCAAGACCACCAATCATTGAGGAAATATTGACGGAAACAAGGACGGAAAGTCCAACCAGAAGCAGCGATATAAGCAGTACGCAGAACGAAGCAAACGCCATCATTCGGTTTTTCCATATATTCTCAAAGCCCTTGCCGAGAAGATATGATACACCACTAACTCTCATTTATTAAATTGCCTCCAACGATTTCATCAAAGACCACCTGTCCCTGATTGATATTGATAATTCTGCCGCCGAAATGACGAACCAGGCTGTGCTCATGAGTTACCATAAGAATGGTTGTGCCAATCTCGTTGATGCTCTGGAGCAACTCCATGATTTCGTAGGACATTTCAGGGTCGATATTTCCCGTAGGCTCGTCCGCAATAATGAGCTGAGGGTCGTTTACAAGGGCTCTTGCAATAGCAACTCTCTGCATTTCACCGCCGGAAAGCTCATTGGGGTAGCTCTTTGCCTTATCGGACAGACCTACCAGATTGATAACATAGGGTACGCGCTTCTTTATGTATCTTGGCGGTGCATCCACAACTCGCAAAACAAAGGCGATATTCTCGTATACTGTCATGGACGGTATAAGACGGAAGTCCTGGAATACGAAGCCAATTGTTCGTCTGAGGGCAGGAATTCTCCTGCGTCTAAGCTTATCAAGGTTATAGCCGTTTACATATATAGAACCGCTACTGGGGTCTATCTCTTTAAGTATGAGCTTGATCATAGTACTCTTGCCTGCGCCGGAGGGTCCCACAACAAAGGCAAAGTCACCATCGTTGATTCTCAGATTGACATTATGCAGTGCGTCTACTCCGCCGGAGTAAACCACAGAAACATCTCTCATTTCTATCATGGCTTAAACAATTCCTTTCACAGAATAAATTTCAGCCGAAACATCTTTTCCTTAGAACTTAGCAGGATTTGCTGACAAATAACGCTTAACCATCAGCGCAATCTTGAAGATAATAGCATGGTCAAATTCACGGAGATCCAGACCTGTGAGCTTCTTAATCTTCTCAAGACGATATACCAGTGTATTACGGTGTACGAAGAGCTTACGGGATGTTTCGGATACATTCAGATTGTTCTCAAAGAACTTCTGAATGGTAAACAATGTTTCATGGTCAAGAGACTCAATACTGCCTCTCTTGAATACTTCACGTAGGAAGATTTCGCAGAGTGTTGTGGGCAGGTTATAGATGAGTCGAGCAATACCCAGGTTGTCGTAGCTCATGATTGTTTCATTTGTGTCAAATACCTTACCTACCTCAATAGCCATCTGAGCTTCCTTGAAGGAACGTGACAGTTCCTTGACATTGCCAACTATTGTACCGATACCAACGTTTACACGAGTATAGAACTCGCTACTAAGAGTATCAGCGATGGAACGAGCAAGCTTTTCAAGGTCCTTAGTCTCAACTGTGCCCTTGATTTCCTTAACCAGTACAATATCTGTTTCGGAAATTGTAAAGACGAAATCCTTATTTTTATCTGGGAAGAGGTTCTGAATAACATCGTATGCAGATACTTCATTTGCAGATACAATACGGATAAGCAGAACAACACGGTTTACCTCCGCACTGAAATGCAGTTCTCTTGCCTTGATAACAATATCGCCGGGCAGAACATTGTCCAGTACAACGTTCTTGATGAAGTTGTTACGGTCATACTTTTCATCATAATACTGCTTGATATTGTACAAAGAGATAGCCAGAATATTGGCATACTTTGCAGCAGTCTCATCTGTACCCTCTACGAATACAGCATACTCAGGCTTTGTGTGTGAACCGAAGGGCTTATATGTGAAGCCGTCACGGATAAAAATGTCGTGTACATCGCTCAGGTCAAGTGATACGAACTCGTTTGTTGTACCGATTTTTGAAAGGTCACTGCACGCAATGATGGTTGCAGCATCATCAACTACGCCTACTGTAGCGTCGATGGTATCTCTCATCTGGTGAACAAGTCCCTGGAATAATCTGTTTGACATGAATAACATCCTTTCGCTTAGAAATCTGATTGTCGTTTTTATCGGACTCAGCCGTCCGTTTGTTCGATATATATATTACAAATTGTAACACATCGAAAGGTAAAATATATGGACTTTTTGTTAAACTTCGAGAAAATCCACAACATTATCAGCGTTTTTTCCTGTTTTTAACAAATTTCAATTCATCAAAAAGTCCCATCACCTTACATTCTCTCAGGACTGTCAATTTTAAGAATTGTAAGTGTATTGCAGAGTGTCTGACGTGCCGCATCGCAGAGCATGAGTCTTGCAAGGCGAAGTTCGTCGGTCTCAGCGTGCTTTACGCTACAGCCGTCGTAGAACTTGTGGAAGAGTGTTGCAAGCTCAGCCGCATACTTGGTAATCTTGGAGGGATCGTAGTTTTTAGCTGCACTGTCGATTTCAACGGGAAGAGCCGCAATGTGACGGATAAGCTCGATTTCCTGTGGCTTGTCCAATAGGTCAAGAAACTCACAGCTACCCTCATCAGGAGTTACACCCTCTTCTGCCATATTACGGAGAATGCTGCATATTCTTGCATGAGCATACTGAACGTAGTACACAGGGTTCTGAGATGACTTCTCAACTGCAAGATCAAGGTCAAATTCAAAGTGGGAATTCGCCTCTCTTGTATTGAAGAAGAATCTTGCTGCATCAATAGGAATCTCCTCCAAAAGAGTTACCAATGTTATAGCCTTACCGCTTCTCTTTGAAAGCTTTACAACCTCGCCATCACGCATAAGCATAACCATCTGCATCAGAACCACATCAAGCTTGGAAGCGTCTACACCCAACGCTGTAAGAGCAGCCTTCAGTCTGGGGACGTAGCCATGATGGTCTGCACCCAGGATGTCAATAGCCTTATCGTAATTTCTTGTAACAAGCTTGTCATAGTGGTAAGCGATATCAGGTACAATATAGGTAGGGATACCGTTTGCTCGTACAAGAACGAAATCCTTATCTGCGCCGAACTCGGTTGCCTTGAACCATACAGCACCCTCCTGCTCATAGGTGTAGCCTGCTTCGGTAAGTTTTTCAACTATATTCTTAACACTGCCGTTATTGTGGAGTGTGCTTTCGCTGAACCAGTTATCATACACAATTCTGTATTTTTTTAAATCTCTTTCCAGTCCTGCAACGTTTTTGGGAAGCGCAAACCTCACCAGAGCGTCTCTTCTCTCCTTGGACTCTGTGTTTACGTACTTATCGCCGTTTTCAGCAATGAAGTTCTCAGCATGTTCTGTAATGTCTGCGCCATGATAAGCGTCCTCAGGCATTTCTACAGATGGGTCAAAGTGCTGAAGATAGCGTACTTCGAGAGAGGTAGCAAACTTTTCAATCTGGTTGCCCGCATCATTGATGTAAAACTCACGCTGTGTATCATAACCTGCCCAAAGGAGAATCTCTGCCAGGCTGTCGCCCAGTGCGCCGCCTCTTGCATTACCTACATGCATAGGACCTGTGGGATTTGCAGATACGAACTCAACCAGAGCACGCTTACCCTTGCCTGTTTCTGTCTTACCGTAATTTTCCTTTTCTTCCAGAACATTCTTCACAACAGAAGTGAACCAGTTTCTTCTCAGGAAAAAGTTGATAAATCCCGGTCCTGCGATTTCTGTTCTCTCAAAAAAAGTACCCTCCAAGGACAGCTCCTCGCAGATAAGCTCTGCAATCTTTCTTGGAGCCATGCGGAAAGTTTTAGCATTTACCATTGCAATGTTAGTTGCAAAGTCTCCATGGGACTTGTCAGCGGGAATCTCGATTTTAAAAGATGGTGCAGCCTCAGCGGGAACCTTCCCCTCAGCTGCCAGACGTTCTGTTACGCCGCAAAGAAGCTTTGTAAGCTCCTCTGAGGCAATGCTAATATAATTTGCCATTTTTACATTCCTCTTTCTCAGGACTTTATTGTTTTAACATCCAGATAAATCTCATTGTCAGACATATATGTGGAATTGACATCAAGAGTATACTTTAGATACAGCTTGCCACCGTCATCTGTAAGCTCGTTTTTGATTTTGTGGGTGAAAATGCCCACCGTCAAATCACCAAAGGGTGTACCGTAAAGGCAGAAGTGCTTCTTTCCTGTCTCTATTACCAGATTGGAATTGGCTGTACCCGACCTTACGATGGAAACCATGTTCTCACCCTCAGCTGTTATTGTTGTTACTGCGCCCTCGAAGCCTGTGGCATCGGAATCGTTGTAGCTGATTTTCCAAACGTTTCCGCTACACTCCATAGTGCCCTCGGTCATAAGCTCGGTTTCCGAATGGTCATCCTCGGATATGAGCACACTACGCAGAGTAAGATTTATTTTGTTCATTATGCTCTCCTATTATAATATAATCAGAAGCTACTTCTGAAAACATCCCCGTGCACCTCTTCGCCAAGGAAGCAACGGGCGTTCTCTTCAAACATTTCAGTGCTGTCGCTGACATAGTAGGTATTTCTGCCTTTTTCCTGACGTTCACTGAGCAGATCCTGCTCCAAGAGACAGTCTCTCGCAAATTTGGCGGCCTCAGCTCCTGCGGAAATAAGGGTGACGTCTCTGCCCATTATATCGCCGATTATATCGGCAATTACCGGATAGTGAGTACAGCCTAAAATCAGCACATCCACGTTTTCAGCCTTTACAGGCGCAAGGTACTCTTCTGCCACAAGGCGGGTTACAGGGTTATCAAAATCCGTGTAGCCGTTTTCCACCAGATGAACAAAAAGCGGACAAGCCTGTGGAATCACCATAACGTCGGGATGAGTGTCAGCAATTGCTCTTATATAGCTGCCGCTTTTAATGGTTGCGGGAGTGCCAATAATGCCTATACGCTTTGTTTTGGTTGCCTTACACGCAGCTTCGATTGCCGGTGCAATAACTCCCGTAAAAGGCATATCGGTAACGATAGGATTATCCATTACTACCGAGCTTACCGTACCGCATGCAGCGATTATCATTTTGATTTTATACTGTCTGAGAAAGTCAACGTCCTCGGAAGCATAGCGTATTATTGTCTCACGGCTACGGCTTCCGTATGGAATTCTCGCCGTGTCGCCGAAATAGATTATGTTCTCATTCGGAAGGATTCTGTTCAGCTCCTGTACTGCGGTAAGTCCGCCCATACCGGAATCAAAAACGCCTATTGCGTAGTCCTTCCTGCTGTCTGCAGCTGTCACAGTGTCGCTCCTTTCCCTGCTTCACTCTATTTCTGTTAATCAGTGAGCTCGTTCTGTATTCTCTATAGCCTGCTCAATCAGCTTATCTACCAGGTACTCCTGTGTCATACCCAGATTCTCCATAAGCTTGGGATACATACTGATATTGGTAAAGCCGGGAAGAGTGTTGATTTCATTGAGGTAAATTGTACCATCCTCTGTGAGGAAGAAGTCAACTCTTGACAGTCCCTTACAGCCCAGCACATGATATGCTTCAACAGCAATCTTTCTGATTTCGTCAGATTGCTTCTCGCTGATTCTTGCGGGAATATAGAGCTTTGAAGAACCATTGATGTACTTGTCGTCGTAGTCGTAGAAGTCGGCAGCAGGCTCGATTTCACCTACATAGGAGGCAAAGGGCGCATCGTAGCCGAATACAGCCACCTCAAGCTCCCTGCCCTTGATGTACTCCTCAATTACAACCTTACTGTCATGAGAGAAAGCAATCTGTACAGCGTCCTTCAGTTCTTCCATGTTATTTGCCTTGTTTACACCCACAGATGAACCCGCATTTGCAGGCTTTACAAAGAGCGGGAAACGGAGCATTTCGCCTGCTTCCTCACATTTTTTTTCAAGGTGGTTTATATCCTTCTGGCATACAGATGTCCATTTGGCAGTACGTATACCATTATAATCAAGTACAGTATGAGTCATGCATTTATCCATGCAGACAGCACTGCTGAGAGTTCCGCAACCTACAAAGGGAAGTCTTGCCATTTCAAGGAGGCCCTGGAGTCTGCCGTCCTCGCCGTTTCTGCCGTGAAGCACAGGGAATACAACATCAACCTTCTTGAGATAGATTTCATTGTTTTCGATAGTGATAATGCCCTTGTGAATAGGGTCGGGAGAAATGATAGCCGCAGAGCAGTCAGGGTTTTTCTCCCATGTACCTGTCGCAATCTCCTCTACATCACCGGGGAAATAGAGCCATCTGCCCTTTTCCGTGATGCCTACGCATATAACCTCGTATTTATCTGCGGGAATACTCTTTATAACATTTGCCGCAGAAATCAGCGATACATCATGTTCGCTGGAAACGCCGCCAAAAAGCACGGCTACACGAATTTTTGCCATGTGATTTATCTCCTCTCTCATTGCCGGATGATACATTTATATGGCACTTATCCCATCGTAAATGCACTACCTATTCTATTTTATCATATTTCACAAAATTGTGCAAGTGTTTTTTTACAGATGCAATAATTTTTTAGTTGCCATGAGAAAAGCTGTACCAAGAGGTTGTTTTTTTCGGGAAATTAGGAAAAAAGCCTTGACAAGAATACATAAATGTGTTATACTTGATATACCTCTTTTATGGGGGCTATTTTTATGCCTGTTTAGGTGTGACCGCCCGTAGATTGAGGGAGGCAAACGGCCTGTAGCCGCAAAGACGGACATGCAGGAGAAGAATAAGATCAGGAGGTGCCGATAATGAGAGTGAAGGTAACTTTGGCTTGTACAGAGTGCAAGCGCCGCAATTATGTAACCAAGAAGAACAAGCGTAACAATCCCGAGCGTATCGAGATGAACAAGCACTGTAAGTTCTGCAGGAAGCATACTTTGCACAAAGAAACTAAGTGATGATTGGAGGTTCTGAGAAAGATGTCTGACAGCATTAAGAACACTGAGCTTTCAGAAAAGGAAGCTGCAAAGCTTGCTAAGCAGAAAGCAAAGGAAGCCAAGAAGGCAAAATCGGATGCAGACTCCAAAAAATCCAAAAAGTCTGGCAAAGACAAAAAAAGTATTTTTTCAAGAATTGCAAACTGGTTCAAGGATCTGAAGCGTGAATTCAACCGCGTATCATGGCCTACCAAAAAGACCGTTTTCAACAACACCGTCGTTGTACTCAGCGTAGTTGTTCTGGGAAGCGTTCTTATCGGTTTGATTGATACAGGCTTAATCAGGCTCATGGATTTCCTTATGAACCTGTAATGCAACTCTGAATTCAAAACCGCACCAATTATTGACAGGAGGAAAACACTATGGTAGAAGCAGCAAAGTGGTACGTAATCCACACCTATTCCGGCTATGAGAACAAGGTTGCTCAGGATATTGAAAAGGTTGTGGAAAACCGTAAGCTTCACGATCTGATACTCGAAGTCAGAGTTCCTACTGAAAAGGTGACGGAAATCAATGACGGCAAAACCAAAGAGGTTGAGTACAAGATCTTCCCAAGCTATGTTTTGCTGAAAATGGTCTATACAGATGATTCATGGCACATCGTTAAAAATATCAGAGGTGTCACAGGATTTGTAGGCCCTGCATCAGAGCCGACTCCCCTTACCGAAAAGGAAGTAGAGGCGCTCGGCGTTGATCTCGGTACAAGCATATCCGTTAATTATGCCGTTGGTGACGCAGTTACCATTATCGGCACAGCTATGGACGGCTTTACCGGCATTGTACAGAATATTGATCTCGAAGAGGGCACAGTAGATGTTATGATCTCTATGTTCGGCAGAGAGACTCCGGCTACACTGGCTCTTAACCAGGTTGTACTGCTGGACGATTAAGACGCATTCGACACGGAATTTAAAAATTCCGGTGGGAGGGATCCGCTTTTGAAGCGCTCCCGCCATTTACCACATTATGGAGGTGTGCAATCATGGCACAGAAAGTTACTGGATATATTAAGCTTCAGATTCCGGCAGGTAAGGCAACACCTGCTCCCCCTGTTGGTCCTGCACTGGGTCAGCATGGTGTAAACATCATGGCATTCACCAAGGAATTCAACGAAAGAACTAAGAACGACATCGGTATGATTATCCCTGTTGTTATCACTGTTTATGCAGACCGTTCTTTCACATTCATCACTAAGACTCCTCCCGCAGCTGTTCTCATCAAGAAGGCTTGCGGCATTGAGAGCGCTTCCGGTGAGCCTAACAAGAATAAGGTTGCTAACATTACCAAGGAACAGGTTCAGAAGATTGCTGAACAGAAGATGCCCGACCTCAACGCAGGTTCTCTGGAAGCTGCTATGAGCATGGTAGCAGGTACTGCTCGTTCCATGGGCATTGTTGTTGTTGACTAAGATCGAAATAACGAATGCGGAGTGTCAGCACTGTAGTGCGGCTCTGACTTCTCAAATGGTGGGAGGAACATTCCGCTAACCGGCTCTGCGCTTAAAGCAACCGGTATTACCACTTAATCAGGAGGAATATCATGAAACACGGAAAGAAATATGTTGACAGCCTGAAGGCTGTAGATACTTCCAAGCAGTACGCTTCTGAAGAGGCTCTGACCTTGGTTTGCCAGAACGCAAAGGCAAAGTTTGATGAAACTGTTGAAGCTCACATCCGTCTGGGTGTTGACTCAAGACACGCTGACCAGCAGGTTCGTGGCGCAGTTGTTCTGCCCAACGGTACCGGTAAGACAATCCGTACTTGCGTATTCTGTAAGGAAGACAAGTATGAGGCTGCTAAGGCAGCAGGTGCTGACTTCGTTGGCGGTCAGGATCTGGTTGATAAGATCACAAAGGAAAACTGGATGGATTTCGACGTTGTAATCGCATCCCCCGACATGATGGGTCTCGTAGGCCGTCTCGGTAAGGTTCTCGGTCCTCGTGGTCTGATGCC
>CAZQMA010000011.1:0-47000 GCA_964594275.1 uncultured Ruminococcus sp.
GTTAGGGTCATGTGCAGGAGTTATTTTTACAACGCCTGTGCCGAAATCCATTTCCACATACTCATCAGCAACAATAGGAATCTCACGGTGAACCAGAGGCAAGTTAAGAGTTTTGCCAATAAGATGCTTATAACGGTCATCCTCAGGGTTTACAGCAACAGCAGTATCGCCCAGAAGAGTTTCAGGACGAGTTGTAGCCAGTTCCAAGTAACCGCTACCATCAGTAAGAGGATAGCGTAGATGCCAGAAGTGACCGGCCTGATCCTCAAAGTTTACCTCGGCATCGGAGAGAGATGTCTTACAATGAGGACACCAGTTGATTATACGCTCACCTCTGTAGATAAGACCCTTTTCGTAGTACTTTACAAATACTTCCTTTACAGCTTGTGAGCAACCTTCATCCATAGTGAAACGTTCTCTTGACCAGTCACAAGATGAACCGAGCTTCTTGAGCTGTTCAACAATTCTGCCACCGTACTGTTCTTTCCATTCCCAGGCACGCTTCATGAAGCCTTCTCTGCCAAGTTCCTCCTTTGTAACGCCTTCCTTGCGCATTGCTTCAACGATTTTTGCCTCGGTAGCAATAGCAGCGTGGTCTGTACCGGGAAGCCAAAGTGTACAGTAGCCTGACATTCTCTTCCAGCGGATAAGAATATCCTGTAGAGTTTCGTCCAGGGCGTGACCCATGTGGAGCTGACCTGTGATATTGGGAGGGGGGATAACAATTGTGTAGGGCTGTTTTTCAGGGTCGGGAGTAGCCTTAAAGCATTCCTTTTCGTTCCAAAGGTTGTATATACGATCCTCGAAATCCTTAGGCTGATAAGCCTTTGCAAGTTCTTTTCTCATGATGAAAACTCCTTATGTTTTATATCCTTTAAATATGTGTCACTATAACAAAAATCGCCCTAAGCACCCGTTAGGGGGTCAGCTCAGGGCGAACAGTATGTCCGTGATACCACCTGAATTCGGACAACAGTCCGCACTCATGCGCATTTAAAGCGCTTCTCTGTAACGGGAGAATCCGCCGTACACTACTCACGTAAAAACGCTTCGCACACAGGGCTCAGAAACTACTTCAGAACGGTTGATGGAAAGCTTGCACCAAACGCTTTCTCTCTGTACATCATAGCCGAACCTACTCCTTTTCTTCACAGCCTTTTAACTCTTTAAATTATATAACAAAAGTAATCATTTGTCAAGGGAGCGCATATTAATTTTTCAATTTATCAATAAGTGTATTATGTACAGTAGAAATGAAAATATCCATATTTAGACACTTTATGCTATTTATTAATTTCCTATTGACAATATTTTGGTGATGTGGTATAATAAAGAAGCATAAGGGGGTTTGTCTTGTACAGACCTGACGATGTAATTATTATACATGAAGGGAAATGAGAAAACATGAACAAAACACACATTTTCAAGAAAATGCTTGCAGCATTTTCCGCAACAGCAGTCGGTGCAACATGTGTAGGCTTCTCTGCATCCGCACTTACACTTGATCCGGTTGAAGAACTGCCATATCAGGTAGTAATGAGTTTTCAGGCTGGCTCTGACATGATCTGGGATCCCGGCGACACAAACGTAGCAACAATTGAAAGCGATGGTTCCTATGAGGTAAGCTATACATTTGTTGAAGGTTCTGCATCTGTTGAAGCTGTTATCCTTGATACTGATATCAATGCTTATGCATATGCTCCTGAAGATTGCACAGATCCTATTGCTGAGGGTTCTGTAAAGATGACAATTGATGCCATCACTTTGGTACGTGCAGATGGTACTGAAGATGCCATTGATTATAATGGTCCTTCCAAAGGCGCATATCGTACAGGCGACAATGGTACAAGTATTCGCTATAACATTCTGAACAATTGGACATCTCCGGCTGTAGCTGATATTGATGCCGCTCTTCCCGGTGATGGCGCACTTGCTGGTGATACATTCAAGGTTTCATTTACAATCAAGGGTATCACAGGCGAAGCAGATACTCCTGATACTCCCATCGTTCCTGACACACCTACTGAAGATGATTTTGTAATTCCCGAAGACGCTTATTACACATTTATGAGCATTCAGGCGGGTGCTGAACAGCTGTGGGAGGCTACTGAACAGAATACAGCGATCTTTACAGCTGATGGTACATATGATATGTCTTATACATTCACAGTAGGATCTGCATCTATAGAAGCATGTATCATTGACAGTAATATCAATGCATATGATTTTGCTCCTGAGGAAACAACTGATCCAATTGCAGAGGGATCTGTTAAGATGACAATTGACAGCGTAAAGCTTGTTCGCGCTGATGGCACAGAAGAAGTAATTGAATATACACCTTCCGCAGTTGCATTTCGTGTAGGCGATAATGGTTCTTCTATCCGTTACAATATCCTGAATACATGGTCAAAGCCTGTAACTGCCGATATATCTTCCACACTTCCCGGAGAAGGTGCTAATGAAGGCGATACACTGACAGTTACATTCACAATTTCAGGTCTCGGCAACAGCCCATTCAGCGAAGTAGTATACGGTGACATTGATGGTGATGGCGTTGTAGCACTGAATGATGGCTCTGCAGTTCTCAGTGAGTATGCAAAGATTGCAGCTGGTCTGACAGCTACATTCACAGATGCTCAGAAAACAGCAGCAGATGTTGATGGAGACGGTGTCGTTTCTCTTTCTGATGCATCTAAGATTCTGGGTTATTATGCAGCTTGTGCAGCCGGTCTTAACCCTGATCCCGCAGATTTCTTCACAGTAATGAAATAAGTTATATAAAACATCAAGCGGCTAAGCGTTAAGCTTAGCCGCTTTTTTGTTAATCCATGTGCAGTAATACCTGCCTGTTAGTACCATAAAAGATGTTATCTTTTCCACTGATAAGCTTACAGAACCGTTCAAATCTGTCCCAGTTCTGTCTCCCCTCAAATTCGTAGCTGTGACCCCAGATATAGAAAATCTGCGGCTTGTCGGGTTTTAATTCAATGAAATGTTTTGCCAGTTCAAATAGCTTTTCATCGTCATGATGGCATGTGGGACGAAACGTAAGTAGATTACTCTGTTCGTCGAAATTGTAGGTAGATTCAACTGTTCTTCCGTATTGAATACCAAGCTCACGAAGCTTATGGATAACATTGCTATTATACGCACCGTAAGCATATGCCATACCTACAGGCTTTTCACCAAATATACGCTCAATTTCCAAGGCATCGTCGGAAAGCTCTGTCAGAAGCTCATCATCTGATAGTTCAGTCAGGCAAAGATGTTTTCTTCCGTGTACAGCAATTTCATGCCCGTTGTAAATATTGAAGACTTCGCCAAGATTCAGCCTGTGAATATCAAGCCGGTCATCATAACGCCAGGTACCGTGGTTATAGTCAAGTCCGGTATTCAGGTTAAAGGTACATTTAAGACCATATTTATTGAGTGTTTCAAGAAGTCTTACATCCTGCTGTACACCATCATCATAGCTGAATGTTACGGCTTTTTTATACTTTTGTGTCCAGTCCATCGTTCTTCACCTTACTCCTTTGATACAATTTTCTTATAAGCAATTTTACGTATACAGAGATAGCAGATTATGTCAACAATCATGGTAATAAGCCAAGATATGGGATACGAGTAGTAAACGGTTTCAATCTTGTGAAATTCAGGAATTTGAAATACAGTAGCCAACCAGAGAAGTCTAAGTCCGCAAACTCCAACAATTGAAACAATCATGGGTACAACGGAATAGCCAAGACCACGTATTGCACCCACAAGAACATCCATTACACCGAGCATAGCGTAGATAGTACATATTATTACCAGTCTGACCATACCGGCTTCAATTACAGCTGTACTTTCTGAGTAAATGCCAAGAAGAAGCTCACCGAAGTAGATAGCAAGATTACCAAGTATAAGTCCGGTAATAGTAACACATACAATACCGGTTCGTACGATTTTGTTAATACGCTTATGAAGTCCTGCACCGTAATTCTGACTTACAAATGAGATTGTGGTTTGGTGAAATGCATTCATTGCCATATAAACAAAGCCCTCGATATTAGAAGCCGCGGAGCTACCCGCAACAACGATGTTACCAAATATATTGATAGATGACTGAATTACAACGTTTGAGAGAGCAAATACAACTCCCTGGAAACCTGCTGGCAGACCAATACGCATGATTATGTCTACTATACGTTTATCAAGGCAAAGTTTCTTAAAGCTGAATTTAAAAGCACCGCTTTCTTTCATGAGACAGCGTACAACCAGAAATGCAGAAATAGTCTGAGATATAACCGTAGCGATAGCAACGCCAGCAACATCCATTTTTAAAAAAATTACAAAGATAAGATTAAGTATAACGTTTACAATTCCTGCAAAGAAGAGGTAATATAGGGGCCTTTTTGTATCACCTACGGCGCGGAGAAGAGCACTACCGAAGTTGTAGACCATATTGGGAATCATTCCTGCAAAGTATATTCTCAGATAGACTGCTGCAAGGTCATTTACCTCTGGTGGTGTCTGCATAAGTGAGAGGATCTGATTTGCAAAAACAAGACCAATAATAGTAAGAATAAAGCCACTTATAGCACTTAATGACATGGAAGTATGTACTGTCAGACTAAGTTCCTTGTCGGATTTGCTTCCGAAAAAGCGAGCAGCTGCAACGTTTGCACCAATCGACAAACCGAGGAAGAGGTTTGTAAGCAGATTGATAAGAGAGGTTGTAGAACCGACAGCTGCAAGGGAGTTGTCACCTGCAAATTTACCTACAACAACAATGTCAGCTGCATTGAAGAGAAGCTGTAAAGTACTTGACAGCATAAGTGGTAGAGCAAAGAGAAGCATTTTCTTCAATACGCTTCCGCTGCACATATCCATTTCGTATTTTTTTGTACGAGTTGCCATGATAATCACTCCGTTTTCTATATAATTTCCATTGATATGAGATACATTATAACACTGTAAATCACCGATGTCAACCGTAATTTTATGAAAAAAGAGAGGCATTTCAGTGCCTCCCTTTTTGTTTGTTATTTGTACATGATTTTCAAAGTATATTTGTTATGATAGTCTTTTACAAAACCTTAGATAAGAAATCTTTTAATCTTGGATTCTGAGGATTGGTGAAGAATTCCTGGGGTGTATTTTCCTCCATGATTTTTCCCTGATCCATGAACATTACACGGGAAGCGACCTCTCGAGCAAAACCCATCTCATGAGTAACAACAATCATGGTCATACCTTCCTCAGCAAGCTCACCCATAAGCTCCAGAACCTCTCCGACCATTTCAGGGTCAAGAGCAGAGGTAGGCTCGTCAAAGAGCATAACTTCAGGGTTCATAGCAAGTGCACGTGCAATAGCGATTCTCTGCTTCTGTCCACCTGAAAGCTGTGAGGGGTAGCAGTCTGCCTTATCAGAAAGTCCAACCTTTTTAAGAAGTTCATCAGCTTTTACATCAGCCTCAGCCTGTGTCATAATTTTAAGTTTAACAGGTGAAAGTGTAATGTTCTTTTTGATGGTGAGGTGAGGGAAGAGGTGAAAATGCTGGAAAACCATGCCCATCTTTTCACGCACAAGATAAAGCTCCTTGTCTTTCATTGAGGTAAGATCCTGACCATCAAAGAGAATAGTACCTGATGTAGGCGTTTCAAGACGATTCAAGCAACGAAGAAATGTACTTTTACCTGAGCCGGAAGGTCCAATAATAACAACCTTTTCGCCCTTTTCAATTTTCGTAGAAATACCTTTCAAAATGTGAAGCTCACCGAAATGCTTGTCCAGATTTTTAACTTCTATCACTCTTTCCAAGCCTCCTTTCAAGCTTTGATACCAATGCTGTAAGAATCATTACCATTACAAGATAGATAACCGCTACAGCAATCAGAGGCAGAAAAGCTTCATATGTATTGCTTCTGATAATATCGCCGCCCTTTGTAAGGTCTGCAAGGGCAATATAGCCGGATACGGATGTTTCTTTTAAGAGAACAATAAATTCATTAGCCAGTGCAGGAAGAACATTTTTGAATGCTTGGGGCAGGATAATTGTTATCATAGTTTTTCTGTAGTTGAGTCCAAGGCTCATACCTGCCTCAAACTGCCCTTTGTCAATAGACATTATGCCTGAACGAACGATCTCGGCAACATATGCTGCTGAGTTGAGACCAAAGGCAAGTACGGCGACAAAGGTTTTGTCGATGTTGACCGACGCAAAAATTACAAAGTAGATGATCAGAAGTTGAACAACAACAGGTGTTCCTCTGATAACGGTAAGATAGATTTTTGTAAGTACATTAAGGAACTTGAACTTACCTGTCTTATCATGGGTTGCACGAATAATTGCAATAAGAAATCCCAGAATCATACCAAAGATAACAGCGAAGAATGTGATCTGAAGGGTGGTAAGCAAGCCATCTGTCAGATATTTCCATCTGCTTTCAACGATGAAGGTGTCGTAGAATTTCTGAGCAAATTCACTGAAAAAATTCACGTATATGCTCCTCTCCGGTTATCAGTCCTTGCGAACGATAATAACCTGCTTAGAGGTTGTGTAGCCCTGTGTAAATGAAACGTTCTTGAGACGATCCTCTGTTACGGTGAGACCTGCAACACCAACATCAGCCTTGCCTGAGTCAACAGCGGCGATGATGGAATCAAATTCCATATTCTCAATTTCCAATTTCATGCCAAGAACATCACATACAGCACTCATCATATCAACGTCAAAGCCAACGATTTCACCATTGTTCATGCTCTCATAAGGAGGAAACTCAGCGTTTGTAGCCATAACGATTGTACCACCATCACGAGTAATGCTTTCATCGGGGACATAAGCTGATTGGTCAGCCTCATCACCAATCCAGTGAGAAACAATTTCATCCAGTGTACCGTTTTCCTTGAGCTGTGTAAGTGCCTCGTCGATCTTCGTGCCCAGTTCGTCGTTGCCCTTCTTGTAAGCAATAGCATATTCCTCTTCAACGAAAGGCTCATCAAGAATCATAAGCGTATCGTTCTTTTCAACGAATACTTGTGCAGGCTCGCTGTCGATGATAACGGCGTCAATCTTACCCTGCTTCAGAGCCTGAACAGCGTCTGCCCCCTTGTTGTAGGGTTCAACAGTAGCATCCTCAACTTCGTCGCAAGCATAGATATAGCCTGTGGTACCTAGCTGTGCACCGATAGTCTTGCCATTTAGGTCATCAACAGAGAATACAGTGTTTGCAGCAGGACTGCCGCAGGCTGTAAGCGCAGCACAGAGCATAGCACTTGCTGCAAATAATGCAAATTTGTTCTTCATAGTTAAAACTTCCTTTCAATTGGTTTTGCGAAAATAATATCATAATTATACTCTAAAAATAGACGAAATGCAATGATTATTCTGTGAACAGCATAAAATAATCATTGCATGCATATTTATGCGTCTAAGAAGAGCGGCTTAAGTTCCTGCTTATCAACATCAACAAGACCCAGAGTTGTCATTTTAAGGTGCGGTATAACAGGTAGACTTACAAAAGCCATATTCATAAAAGGTTCAATATTCTGTGGTACGCCAAGGTCATATACAGCCTTACGTACAGTAGCGTTTGCCTTAGCAGTTTCCTCAGCTGAAAGAGTGCTCATAAGACCTGCAACAGGTAAAGCCATTTCTTCAAGGACTTTTCCATCTCTCACGACCACATTTCCACCACCGATTTCCCGGATTCTGTTAGCAGCGAGAGCCATATCTTTTTCATTTGTACCGATTACAATAAGGTTATGGGAGTCATGGGATACAGAAGAGGCGATTGCGCCTGATTGCATGCCGATTCCTTTTATAAAGCCAATGCCGATATGTCCTGTGTTTTTATGACGTTCAATAACTGCGAGCTTCAGTATATCATGCGATATATTTATACCGCTGCCATCTGAACAGTCAAGTTCCATGATCAGTTCCTCTGTAAGGAGCTGCCCCTCAACAATACCGATAACTCTGCACTTTGTCTTTTTGTGAGTAATCATGAAGTCTTTTTCAGAAAGCACTGGAAGCTTGAATGAACTGAGAACACTTGTTTTTAGTGCCTCGGGAATTTCAGGAGAGGAGAAGGGGAATGGTATACCGTTTTCTACAGTTTTCTTGCCATGATAGTACACGTCAGAAATCTGTACTGCATTGAGGCTGTCAAGAACAAGAATATTAGCAACATATCCGGGAGCAATCGCACCCACTCCGTCAAGTCCAAAGCATTGTGCAGCTTGAATAGTAGCCATCTGAATACCTGTAACAGGAGATTTACCTGCCTTCGACGCCTTTCGGATTATATTATCAATGTGACCGTGCTTCAGTATATCAGCGGGATGGCGGTCATCTGTTACCAGAATACATCTGTGGGAGTAGGGTGGTTCAAAGAGCGGCAGGAGATCTTCAAGATTTCTAGCGGCAGTACCCTCACGTATCATAACCCACTGCCCTTTGCGGATGCGTTCAATAGCTTCTTCAGCGGATGAACATTCGTGCTCATCGTTGATACCTGCGGCAATATACTTATCGAGAGTCCGACCTGACAGTGTGGGGGCATGACCATTTACAATGCGTCCAGCCTGATGAGCGTCTCTGATTTTACGGAGAACACTTTCGTCCTCAGAGAGTACTCCCGGATAGTTCATCATTTCACCTAGACCTATAACTCGAGGGTAACGGTAAAAGGACAGCAAATCCTCAGCTTCAAGCACTGCTCCTGCTTCATCAAAGGGCGTTGAGGGTACGCATGAGGGAAGCGTCATATATACAGTCATAGGAATATTTTCGCTTGCTTTAAGCATAAAACGAAGTCCGTCAGTTCCGCAAACATTGGCAATTTCATGAGGGTCAGCAACAATGGCGGTTGTACCGTGAACGATAGTTGCTTTAGTAAGCTCTGGCGGGAGAAGCATGGTGCTTTCAATGTGGATGTGACCGTCAATAAATCCCGGACAAACACATCTTCCTTCAACATCTTCAACAATGTCAGCATCTTCGTCGAAGTAGTTGCCCACACCAAGAATAATTCCATCTTCAATAAGAATATTTGCCTTATCAATTTCGCCTGTAAAGACATTAACTATATGTCCGTTTTTAATTAGTAGTTTCATATGATCCTCCGTGTGTTACTCGAAAGCTGCTGCAACAGCTTTAAGATTCTTGATAATGTCAATATGCTGAGGGTACTGTTTCATGCATTGACCACACTCAATGCAATCAGATGCTTGCTTACGTGCAACCTCATAGCACAGTCTGGACTGAACAGATTCATTTTCCCAGTCGAGATAATTTATTTGAATTTGTACCCTTGCCAAAATCTCAATCAGACAAAACGTCTGTATTTATATTGTACTAAAAATCCAAGTTCTTGTCAATGAGTGCGGAGTGAATTTAATCATAACGAGATTAGAATTTTCATTTTCATACTTGACAATATGTCTTGAATATGATAAAATAATAAAAAATGCAGTGATGGGAAGAAGTAACAGAATGTGACGATGCAGAGATGTTCCGGTTGGTGTGAGGGACAGCGGCACGCTGTGAAATACATCCCGGAGCAGGTTGTCTGAAAAAAGAGTATGACAGCACGGGTACGCCCGTTAAAGCGTTTTGAGGTCAGGTTTTTTACCTGATAAATTGAGGTGGTACCACGGTGAGAGCATCGTCCTCTGGCAATACAAAGCCGGAGGTTTTTTATTTTCCGGCATAAAACGAAAGGAAGAAATATCATGACATTTTTTGAGGAACTGAAAAGAAGAGGCCTAGTTGCGCAAACAACACACGAGGATGAAATCCGCGACCTTATTGACAACAAGAAGATTTCATTCTACATTGGCTTTGATGCAACAGCAGACAGCCTTCACGTAGGTCATTTTATTCAGTTGATTCTTATGAAACATATGCAGATGCACGGCCATAAGCCCATCGCACTTCTGGGCACAGCTACAACAATGATTGGCGATCCTACAGGTAAGACTGACATGCGTAAAATGCTGACAGTTGAGGATATCGACTATAACGCTGAATGTTTCCGCAAGCAGATGTCGCGTTTCATTGACTTCTCCGATGGCAAGGCTGAGGTTGTAAAGAATGGTGATTGGCTTCGTAATATGAATTATATTACATTTATGCGTGACATCGGCAGATATTTTTCTGTAAATCAGATGCTCACAGCTGAGTGTTTCAAATCTCGTCTTGAGGGTAAGGGTTTATCATTCCTGGAATTTAACTACATGCTTCTCCAGAGCTATGATTTCCTTCATCTGTATCAGAATCATGGCTGTGTACTTGAACTTGGCGGTAATGACCAGTGGAGTAATATGTTGGGCGGTGTTGACTTGGTGCGCCGTGTTGAGGGCAAGGAAGTGTATGCTATGACATCATCACTTCTGCTTACAAGAGACGGTAAGAAGATGGGTAAAACTGAAAAGGGTGCACTGTGGCTTGACAAGGAAAAATGTCCTGTATATGATTTTTACCAGTACTGGAGAAATGTTGCTGATGACGATGTAATGAACTGTCTAAAGCTTCTCACATTTATTCCTATTGAAGAAATTGAAGAGATGGAGCGCACAATGGAGGGTCAGCAGCTTAACGCAGCTAAGGAGATTCTGGCTTACCAGCTTACTGAAATGGTACACGGCAAGGAGGAAGCTGACAAGGCACAGGCAGCTGCTAAAGCAGTATTCGGTGGCGCAGGCTCAAATGAAAATATGCCTACAACAACTATTCCGGCAGATGAGCTGGAAAATGGTGGTATGGGTATCTTGAATCTCATGGTAAGAGCAGGTCTGTCTGCATCCAATGGCGAAGCAAGACGCCTTGTACAGCAGGGCGGTGTTTCCGTAAATGAAGAAAAAGTAACTGACCCCAAGGCAATTATCACTCTTGAGGGTGAAACCATCATCAAGAAGGGCAAGAAGGTATTCCATAAGGTAGTTGTAGAATAAAAGTATTAAAGCCTCCATAGAGTAACTCTGCGGAGGCTTTTTTGAAAAAGGAAACATGCTTATGAAAATTAAAAATATTATTGCGTTGTGTACCGCCGCTTTGGTTTTATGCTTGCTTTGCAGCTGTGGCAGGAAAAACGTAGAAATCACAGTAAGAAATATTACGGGAGTTGAAATTTCAGAATTAATAATTAACCCTGAAATTTCCTCGGACAATACAAAAAATCGTCTTGAAAAAAATCTTTCTACAGATTCTCAGGTACAGATTAAGCTTGGTAAGTACTCTGAGGAAGAACTTAAAGATGGCTATTCTCTTTACGTTGTAAACGCTGAAGACGGAAGCGATAACAGTTTCAGCATGCTTTATTTTGAAAATGGTGATATTTTAACCTTTTATGTTGACGACTGGGGTCTTTCTGTAGGCGTCAATATGACTGATGAAGAGGTAGAAGCAGAGATTGCAGAGGAACATGAAAATTTCCTTGAATATATCGAAGAACTTGACAAAGAGGAAACCACAGAATCAGCTGAATAATATTCTCCGATTATCATACCATAAGGTTATAACCATTATGGGCGGTGTTTATTATTAATAGCCTTAGCGTTTCCGGGGTAAAGCTTCATTCTTTGAATCTTGACGGTGACAGCATCAGTGAGTTTCTAGTTGAAGAGCACAATATGATTTCATGGATGAACTGACGATATAATTCTATTGACAATCAGGCTTTTCTGGTGTATAATTATAATATTATAAATATAAAACTTTGATTTTCATATGAAAGGAGCAATATATATGCTTAAAATTACACTCAAAGTCGAAGGCATGATGTGCGGCATGTGTGAAGCCCATTCAAATAAAGCCATACAGGATGCATTTAAAGTAAAAAAAGTGTCCTCTTCTCATAAGGATAACGAAACTATAATTCTTACAGAGAACGATATTTCCGATGCTGATCTTTTATCTGTAATCGCAAAGGCTGGCTATGAGGTAACGGGAATAACAAGAGAAAACTATGAAAAGAAAGGGCTTTTTAGCTCATTAAAAAAATAATGTCAGAGCTGCCGCATTGCGGCAGTTTTTTTGTAAATTTCACAACTTAAAAAAGTATACAAATTGCAGCTAAAGACACTATTGATAACAATAACAGGCATTTTCAATTATTTGAACGTAGAGCTGAGCGCACATATTGTTATATACAAATTATAAACATAATATATAAATAAAACAGAGAATCTGCTTTTTACAGATTCTCTGTTTTATAACCTTAAAATTCGTCTTCGTTTGCAATAATTTCCAGTACAATACATGTAGTGTTGTCTGCTCCGCCGTTATTTAGTGCTTCTTGTACGAGAATAGCCGCTTCATTGAAGTAGTTTTGCGACAACATATCATGCATCTTTTCATCCGAGCAACTGTTGCTTAGGCCATCGGTACAGAGCATAAACTTAGTACCAGGTTTAATCGGAACAGGTCTGCGCGTATCAGCGTTAAGACCGACCTCATTTTTGTCCGAACCAATAAAAAGTGTGAGTCTGTGCTTATCAGGGGAAGCCATAGCCTCTTCATGTGTATATATACCTGCGTCAAGTTTCTGATTTGCCAGAGTATGGTCTCTTGTAAGACAGGTAATACCTGTCTTTTGTTCAAGATAGATTCTGCTGTCGCCCAGATAATAGATGCGAGCCTGTCCGCCAATGAAATACAGAAGAGCAAAAGTTGTTCCTCCACTTATAGACTGCTTTTCACGAAGCATTTCGCAGACAGTGTTGTTAGCTTCTTTTGTATATTCAGAAATAATTTGATCAACTGCACGAGTGCTTTCCGCCGATTCAAGCTCTTCCTCGTATTTACGAAGAGTTTGCATGGCGATTTCAGAAGCTATCTCACCGTAAGCTGCACCACCCATACCATCAAAAATAGCAAAGCACATACCATCAGGGTTATCTATAGTATAAGTAGCGGAGAAGTCGTTTCGGAAATATTCGTGAAGGTAGATACCTTTGAGATAGAAGTTGTCCTCATGGCTCCCACGAACCTTGCCGATATGTGTGGACACGGAAACACGCAGGCTGTAGGATGTAATACCGGAACATGTTTCTTCATTATCGGTTTCATCACTAAAAATATTGTTCACATCATCATCGAAGTCGAAGAAATCACCGGAACCGGAGTGTGAATTGTAGTTCATTACTGTTTCCTCTCGTTATGATTTACTGCATAAGCGTCAACCGCTTATATTTCAATATATATTTTACCATAAAAAGCTTAATCTGTAAATACCTATCTGTAAAATAATACGAAAACTTTAAATTTAATTGCAATGGCAACAACAAGAGAGAAGCATATTGCATACCAGATTGAATGCACAGCATCTCAGACATTCACCTGCGGGGTCAGACTGATTATAAGGTGTTTGCATTTCCTGATACTGAAATGTACTGTTCTGGATCTGACGTAGAAGCATTTGATACTGCATATTATTTGGTTCCATCTGAGCAGCAGTTTGAGCGTATCTGAGAGCAGAAGCGTTATTCTGCATACCTGACTGTGCAACAGCGCTGATATAATACCATTCAGCATCACGGTTAGAAATAGAATTAAGCAAGTTTACAGCTTCTGCATAGCGTCTATTTTGGATGAAGTTTATTGCAGCTCGTTTATGAAGCGTTGATTCATCGTTAGAGGAGGACTTGTAACTTTTGCTACCTGTGAAGTCGTTAGCTGTGTTTCTGCCCTGACGCTGATCCATAATGGTCTGGTATGCATCCTGAATCTCACGGAACTTTGTTTCGTACTCTTTAGCATTTGGTTTATTCATATTAAGGTCAGGATGGTATTGACGGCAAAGCTTTCTGTAGGCCTTTTTTATCTCATCCTCTGAAGCAGATGGAGATATGCCAAGTACCTGATAGGGGTCTTTCATTTTTTATTCTCCTCGTTTTACTTTTAAATATAATGTTTTTCTCTTCTTGAAAGCTGTCCATACTCCTGCATAAAGAATATTACGGAGAATCTCAGCGTTTTTTATGATTGGCAGATATTCAAATGAAGCCGCTGCGGGAGCTATTGTCATTTTCAAAAGTTCTTCTGTCGCTGTATGAAAATCCGGGTCATGCTCATCATAGCTTGAAAATGGATTGTAAAGCTTCTTTTTCTTATCTCTTCCAAGGTCATCAAAAGCGTCAGCAAGATAAATAAATTTGCCCATGTGAAAACCTATATCACGAAGTGTTCCTTCCCATACATCGTCCTTATATGCAAGTATTTCGGCAAGAACTCTTCCAAAGCAAGACGCTACAATTTCAGGATTGGTTTCATTATTCTGTTCAAGACGGGAAAGCTCTGTAAGCTCTTTTTCAATGATTTCAGTTTTTTTGATATATGCAGCCTTTACTCTGCCTGTTTTACGTGAAATCAATTTAGCTGCTATCTTCTTAAAAAGTTTTTTCTCATCTTTCCAGTCGTCATCAAGCTTATATGCTGCGAGAAGCATACACATATCTGCCGCATACTCTGTTGCTTCACTCTTAATAAAGTGTTGCTTTTTCATGTGGTGTACGATACAGTGTGAATCAAAAGTTTGGCTTTCCGGCTCATAGAGACTATCAAGAAGCATCGTGAGAAAGGTAAAGTCGTAGCTTATAAGAAACTGACCTGATGTGCCGAAATGTTCTTTGAGAGACCGACACAAACCACAGTAATATGCGTGATATTCATCAAACTCCCGGAATTTAAGCTCCGGTTTGCAAATCTGTATATAACCGTACATAGAGTCAGCTCCGTTTAACGAAATTATTGTGGCATTTCGGACAGACTATCTCAATTTTACCTTTGCCCTTAGGAACACGAAGCTTCTGTCTGCACACAGGGCAGAAAAAAACCTTATTGGGCACCTTTGATGCAGGACGAAGATTATTTATCATAATACGTACAGGCTCAGAAAGCTCTAGATACTTTTTGTTTTCAGCGGCTCTCTTTGAGTAATTGCGTGACATCATCCTGAAAATTATATATACTATCAATGCCGTTGTAGCAATATCAAATATAAGCCATTTTGATATTGCGTAAGTAAAAGTGAACACGATTACAACAATCAGAAGAAAACGATTCATGTTATCATTCCCGTATCTTCCTCTGAAAAAGCTGTTAAGTTTTTCGTTAAGGTTCATTTTGCTCTTCCTTTCAGCTGATATTTAAATAATTATATCATATTATCGGATAAAATTAAAGGCGAAATCTGTAAATTTCATCATATTTTCAGAATTCATCCTGATATAAGATGATAAGCCGCCTAAGGTTAATAAATGTCTGAATGAGATGAACATAAATCTTGATTTTTTTAAAATATTATTGTATACTTTAAATAATGGACTGATGTTGAAAGAATACTGAAAGGACTATTTATGAATATCGCAGATATGATTGATAACGGTAAAACCTACCTTGGTATAGAGCTTGGATCGACTAGAATTAAAGCTTCACTTATTGATGAAAATTACAAGCCAATAGCTGACGGCTCATTCAGTTGGCAAAATGAATACAAAGACGGTATCTGGACCTATAGCCTTGAAAAAATACATAACGGTATACAAATCTGCTACAAAAGCCTTTGTGAGAACGTTTATGACAAATACGGGACAACAATCAGAAAACTAGGTGCAATTGGTGTTTCCGGCATGATGCACGGTTATATGGCTTTTGATTCTGAGGGAGAGCTTCTTGTTCCTTTTCGTACATGGCGAAACACTATCACAGAAAAGGCAGCAACAGAGCTTACCAATCTACTCAGCTTCAATATACCCCAGAGGTGGAGCATAGCCCATTTGTATCAGGCTGTTTTAAACAGAGAAGAGCATCTTAGTAGGCTCTCTTTTGTTAGTACACTTGCAGGCTATATTCATAAAAAGCTCACCGGCAGGAGTGAAGTCGGTGTCGGTGAAGCTTCCGGCATATTTCCTATAGAAGGTGGCAGCTACAATGAATCTTATATTGGTAAGGTTCAGCATAGGCTTTCAGAGCTTGGCTTTCCTTTCGATCTTCATAAGCTTATGCCAGCTGTCCGGGTTGCCGGTGATGAGGGTGCTTTTCTTACAGAGGATGGCGCACGTTTTCTTGACCCTGCGGGAAACCTTGAACCGGGAATTCCTGTGTGTCCGCCTGAGGGCGATGCAGGAACGGGAATGACTGCAACAAACAGCATTCTGCCACGGACAGGTAATATTTCAGCAGGAACTTCTATTTTCTCTATGTTAGTGCTTGAAAAGCCCCTGAACAACTATTATCCGGAAATTGATATGGTTACAACACCAGATGGCATACCTGTAGCAATGGTTCACTGCAACAACTGTTGCGGCGAGCTTGATGCATGGGTGAATATGTTCGGAGAATTTGCAGAGCTTGCAGGTTTTGAAATGGATAAAACTTCTTTATATGGGCTTCTTTACAGAAATGCTATGAATTCGACAGCAGGGTGCAAGAGTATCACAGCCTATAACTATATTTCGGGCGAACCCGTAACAGGATTTCAAAGCGGTAAACCGATGTACTTTCGTAGGGGTGATACTCAGCTTTCTCTTGGAAGCTTTTTCAGAGCACAGATTTATTCAGCTGTCGCTTCACTTAAAATAGGTATGGACATTCTATTTGATAGTGAAATTGTAAATGCTGACATCTTTACAGGACACGGCGGACTTTTTAAAATCAAAGGCACAGCACAACAGATAATTGCTGACGCCCTTAATACACCTGTAACAACTATGGAAACAGCAGGTGAAGGAGGCGCATGGGGTATGGCTATTCTTGCGGCGTATATGATCAATAAAAAGGGTAGGTCTCTTGATGATTTTCTCAGAGAAGACGTTTTCTCAAAAAGTCACTTTGAAACGCTGTTGCCTAATAAAGCAGGGAGTGATGATTTTGAAAAATTTATGGATAATTACAGAATCGGTCTTTCGGTACAAAGAAAAGCCGCAGAAATATAAGGAGAACATTTATGCTTGAAATGCTAAAAGAAGAGGTTCTTGAAGCAAATCTCATGCTTTCAAAATATGGACTTGTTACATTTACCTGGGGCAACGTGTCTGCAATTGACAGAGACAAAGGGCTTATAGTAATCAAACCTTCAGGTGTTGACTACGATAAGCTCACAGCTGAATGTATGGTGGTAATTGACCTTGAAACAGGTGCAAGAGTTGATGGCAAGCTCAATCCGTCCAGTGATACACCTACACACCTTGAGCTTTACCGAAACTTTACAAATATTGGCGGCGTTGTACATACTCACAGTCGTTGGGCAACTTCCTTTGCGCAGGCAGGTGCTAGTCTTTTACCTATGGGTACAACTCACGGTGACTACTTCTATGGCGAAATCCCATGCACACGTACTATGACAGCAGATGAAATTGCAGGTGAATATGAGCTTCAGACGGGAAAGGTTATAATCGAAGCATTTGATGGAATAAATGCTATGGATATTCCCGCTGTACTGGTAAAGAATCATGGCCCTTTTACATGGGGAACGGATGCAGCAAATGCAGTTCATAATGCCGTAGTTCTTGAAGAGATAGCATTTATGAATTATCATGCAATGGCAATAAATCCTTTTGCAGGGGAAATTAGCAGAAATTTACTTGACAAGCACTATCTCAGAAAACACGGTAAGAATGCCTACTATGGTCAGAAATAAATTTTAAGAAGAATAATTATGAGCAAATTAACACGTATTCTCGCAGCACTGTTGTCGATTACCATGCTTGGTACAATAACAGCCTGTGGCGGAGATTCAGTAACAGAGCCTACCGAATCCAGTGAACATTATAAGGATGCCGATGATGTGGCAGTAGATGCAGACATGGTTGATTCCTATATTGAGGGCGATCCAGACATTAACGGTCAAACTATTTACTGGCTGTCATATTATGATGTTCATCCTACAAACAACCAGGATAGAAGTGTAGCACTTACACTGTTTGAGGATAAGTATGGCGGAAATGTAGAATACATTTCTTGTACCTCACTTACTATGTTTGATACTCTTGCAAGCAGAATTCTTGGTGGAGACCCCGTTGACATGTGTCCCTGTGAATTCGGAGCTATGCCTAACGGTGTTGTAAAGGAACAGTATCAGCCTCTTGACGATTACATTAATTTTGAAGATGAAATCTGGGATGATATGATGGATGTAATTGATATGCTTGAATATAAAGGCAAGCATTATATTGTCCCTTATTGCCTTTCTGACCCACTTTGTATTACATACAGCAGAACAATATGTGAGGAGAACGGTCTGGATGATCCTTTTGAGCTTTACAAGAAGGGCGAATGGGACTGGGATTCATTTATGAATATGATGACCACGTTTGTAAGCAATGCAGGAGAAGGGGAAACTCGCTATGGCATAAATGGTTGGTTTGGACATGCAATTTGCCTGTCAACAGGTCAGACATTCATAAAATATGACGGAGAAACCTTCTCCAACAACATTATGGATCCTTCGCTTGAAGAAGCAGAAAGTCTTATGGAGGAAATCATGCGTCTTGGTCTTTATGACTCCACATGGTATGGCAGTCTCCAAAGCGATGGCAATACTCTCTTCTTTGCAATGGCTGATTGGGCACTGGGACAGTCGAACGTCAACTGTGTACCTGACCCTGAAGTCGGTGAGGACGGAATTATTGAGGAAAATGACCTAATGATTGTCCCGTTCCCAAAGATGCCCAACACTGATGAATATTATCTGAATACAAGCTTTGGTTCAAAGATGTTTGTAAAGAACTCTGATAAGGGTGAGGCAGTAGCTGCTTACATCAAGTGTGAACGTCTTGCATCTATGATGAAAGAATATCAGGAGGCTTCAAAGGAAAAGTCACTCATTCCGAACTACAATGCACAAGGCAAGCTCAGAGCATACCTTACAGAAGAGCAATATGATGCTGTACAGTCCTACAAAGACCCATCTAATATCACGCCTATGTATGAATTTGGTTTCGGTATGGGCAGCAGAATGTATGGAGATGGTGATTATACATATGAAACAAGAGGTGTAATGAATAATCTTACCACTGCAATTCTTAACGGCGAAAGAGATTCATGGGCTGTTCTTCGTGATGAATGGGCAGCAGTTATTGATGAATCCATAAAGGAATACAACTAACTGGATTTTTTAAGTGTTTTTATAGAATCGGCATTGCTGGAGTCGTATAATGTAAAAGTAACATTTCTCCTAATTAAAGAATAATATACAAAAAGGCACTTTGATTTAAAATCAAAGTGCCTTTTTGTACCATATCCAGTTTATCTTGGCATTCTCTTATAAGGCATGCGACTGGGCATATTGCCCATTCTACGTTGATTGCCGCATTTTTTGTCATAAGACGGATTGCAGCAGTAGAAGTTCTTAGCGTCCAGGTCCTCCTGAACAGCTCTGAGTGCCTCACCGAATCGCTGGAAGTGGACAATTTCACGTTCACGAAGAAACTTAATCGGATCACGTACATCAGGGTCATTGGTAAGACGAAGAATATTATCGTAGGTGGTACGGGCTTTCTGTTCTGCTGCAAGATTCTCAGTAAGGTCGGTGATGGGGTCACCCTTTGACTGAAAGTATGCCGAAGTAAAGGGAACACCTGACGCAGCTTGAGGATAGATACCTGTTGTATGGTCAACAAAGTAGGTATCAAACCCCTGAGCCTTTATCTCCTCAGGAGTGAGATTAGCGGTTAACTGATGAATAATTGCCGATATAATTTCGAGGTGAGAAAGTTCTTCCGTAGAAATATCAGTTAACATACCTTTGACCTTGCCCTGTTTCATAGCATAACGCTGATGCATATAACGCATTGATGCGGAAAGCTCACCGTCAGGACCACCAAGCTGTGAAATAATTACTTTTGCAAGCTTTCCGTCAGGATTCTGAATCTTAACAGGATACTGAAGCTTTTTTTCATAAACCCACATTAATAATTCGCCTCCTTTTCCCATGGCCAGGGATTGTCAATCCAGTTCCATGATGTTTCGGTATCCGACTGAATTGCTGTGATCGGACCGTACTGCTTAATATATTGGCTTAATACCTCTTCTTTCATTTTCTTGCATTTTTCGTATTTTTTCAAAGCGTCAGGACAATTTGGATGCGAATTAAGATATAGCTGTAAATCATATAGTGTAAAATCATATTTCTGAAGCTCACAGAGAAGTTCACTGCGATTATTCATAGATACAATCACCTCCTGAGAAGGGTAAATCAAGCTCAGGAAAAATTGTTCCACGGGAAAGGCCCTCTTCAGGTGTGTATACATCACACCACTGCTGGTAGGGAACATACGCCATAGCTATAGGCGTTTTATCGGGGAACGGGCTGATTGGCTTATAGTCGTAGGATACGTTATATACGTCTTTACCTGCTGCATTATCCATAAAGCCATGTCTTATTCCCGCAGGCACACGTATAAATTCATATGACTCTTTCAAGCAATCGACTCCTTTCATGTTTTTGAGAGTATACTCTCCTTACATAATATGAATCTGTTTAAAAAATAGTGCTGCCTAAAAATGTAAAATGAAACAAAAAATTATGTGTTTGAACATTGTATTTATATATGCATTATGGTATAATAATTGCATGACGGCTAAGAGTTTCAAAATATGAAAGCGAAGAATAATAAAGGAGAGGCTTAATTATGGCATTTGACTTTAAAAAGGAATATAAAGAATTTTATATGCCCAAAAACAAACCTCATACAGTGGTTGTTCCACAAACAAACTATATTGCAATAAGAGGTAAGGGTGACCCAAATGAAGAAGATGGCGAATACAAAAAGTCTATCGCTATTCTTTACTCAATTGCTTATACAATCAAAATGAGTTATAAAACCGACTATAAAATTAATGGTTTTTTTGAATATGTAGTTCCGCCATTGGAGGGTTTCTGGTGGCAAGAGAATATAAATGGTATCAACTATTCGGATAAAAGTTCATTTTGTTGGATTTCCGCTATTCGTTTGCCTGATTTTGTAATCAAAGATGATTTTAACTGGGCAGTTGAAGTAGCATCCAGAAAGAAAAAAATTGATTGTTCATCAGCAGAATATCTGACTATTGACGAGGGCTTGTGTGTTCAGATAATGCACATTGGTTCATTTGATAATGAAGAGTCAACAATAAAACTTATGGATGAGTTTCTTGTAAAAAACGGCTATGAAAACGATTTTTCTGATAGTCGTTTGCATCATGAAATCTATCTGTCTGATGCTAGAAAAATCGCACCTGAAAAATGGAAAACCGTTATAAGACATCCAATACGGAAAATCAGTGAGTAAAGATTACATAAGCCCTGTTCTGAACGACTACCAGAGCAGGGCTTTATTGCAGATTCTATGAAACGTAAACCGATACTAATAAAAGATAGCAATACAAGCAAAATTGGGCTAATTTCTAAGAAATTCAAAAATCAGTGCTGCTATAAAATGACATATTATATAGTGATTGTTGCATATTTAATCAAATATTAATCTAATGTGCAGATAATCCCCTTGAATATATGTACATTGTATGTTATAATTAGTAAAATTATCCAACGGGAGGTTGCTGAATGAAAAACAACAAGAGAATAGGCATAATTATGAATCGCGTGTACCGTGAAACTAACCAGAAAACCATTTCTGGAATATTAAAACAGGCGTATTCTCTTGGATACAGCGCCTGTGTTTTTTCTACTGAGGAAGCTAAACAGGATGATATGGGTCGATATGGTGAAAACAATATCTTTTCTCTGATTAATTTTGACCTATTTGACGGATTTATATTCGTACCCTACACCTTTGTGGAACCAAGCCTTGTTAAATATGTATCTGACTTTCTGAAAACTAATTGCAAAAAGCCTATTGTCTGTATAGGGGATCAAGTTGAGGGCTTCGACTGTGTATGGCAGAACGACAGAGAAGAGTTTGCAAATGTTGTTCGTCATCTTATCAATGAGCATAATTGTAAAAAAATTATCTGTCTTACAGGTCCTGAGGATGCAGTGGTGTCTCATGAACGAGAGCACGGCTACCGTGATGCAATGGAAGAGGCAGGACTGGAAGTGTCAGAGAAAGATGTAATTTACGGAGATTTCTGGAAGTATACCTCAATTCAGCTTGCAGAGGACATTGCATATGGCAGACGTCCAATGGCAGATGCTGTAGCCTGTGCCAATGACTCCATGGCTATCTTTTTATGTGATGCTCTTATAGAACATGGAATACACGTTCCAGATGATATAAAAATTATCGGCTATGATGGAACGTACAATGCCCAGTATCATAATCCAGCAGTAAGTACATACTCTACATCATGGCTTATGCTTGGTGTACGGGCGATGTGTAAGCTTTATAGTCTGATTTATCTTGGTAAAGAATGTCAATGTTACTGTCATGAAGATGGAAAGCTTGTTACAAATACAAGTTGTGGCTGTGACGCACAGCCTTTCAACAACTCAGTTATGCTGGCTGATAACGAGCTTATAGAGCAGCGTTTTCTTGATAACAATATGTCAAACCAGCTTCTTAATGTAAATAATCTAAGCGATTTCGGACTTATTGTAAGCAACTGGTTTTTCTTTATCTTCAGTGAAGATTATTACATGGATGAACAGTTTGATTTGTGCATCTGCACCGACTGGGATGTGGCAGATTCCAATGGTTTTGCTCAGCCTATACGTACAAAAGGCTACTCGGAGAAAATGATTTCTCTTCTTAGTGAACCGCCTCTTATGCAGTTTAAGGCCAAGCAGATGTTTCCTACCAATTATCTTAAAGATAATTCCCCATCAGTATCATTTTTTGTCCCGGTACACTATCAGGAGCATTGCTTTGGATATGCTATTTTGACTCTGAATGGCATTGCGGACGGTTTTACGATGCATTATCCTCGTTTTTGCAAGGATCTTGGCAACAGCCTTGAATGTCTCTGTATCCGTAATCGTTTGAAGAGTATGACTTACCGTGCTTTTCTGTCTGAAACACGTGATGCGCTTACCGGTACCTATCAGGCATCAACCCTTGAAAAGTACTGGCGACAGTATGCAGACAAGGCAAAACTCTATGATGAATCGCTACATCTTTGCCTCAGCTCTGTATCAGGACTTCAGCAGATAAATGAAACCTACGGCCAGGTAGAGGGTGATCAGGTGCTTATGCAGGTTGCGTCAATATTAATGGGATGCTGTCATAATAATGAAGTATGTATCCGTACTGTAGGCAATGAGTTTCTGTTGATAGGTTCTCACAGCGAGCAGAATCCAGAGAAAACTTCTATTGTTGATACAATAACCGAACGTATTGAACGTTATAACCAGACTTCAGGCAAGCCTTACAGAGTTCAGGTCTATACTGCATCAACGGTTGAATCCTCACAGCGAATACCTGATTCCAAAATAGCGTACAACAAGGTTAAGAAACTGCTTCTGGAAAAAAAGCAATCAGCTCATTCACGTGTTGAACAGATGTATTATGCTGAGTTCACAAAGCTAAGACGTGAAATATACCAGAAACCTGAAAAAGACTGGTCAATTAATCTATGCAGCAGTAACCTTGGGATAAGCGCATCTCATTTCCAGAGACTTTACAAATCAATATTCAATATCAGCTGCATGCGTGATATACAAAACAGTAAGCTTTGTTATGCAAAGAATCTTCTTTTGCATACAGATGATACACTTCAGAGCATTGCGGAAAAATGCAGCTATGACTACTCTCATTTTATGCGCTTGTTTAAGAAAGAGGTTGGCATGACACCCACGGAATACAGAAACGGTGTGCATCTCCATGATGAAGAATTTTAAGTACACAACAACGCTTCCGAAGGATTGTACATTAATCTTTCGGAAGCGTTGTTGTGTTTCTTATTCGTAGTATTCAGCTACCTGTCCGGCGGGAAATTCACTTATTTCATTTACAATAAACTTTTGCATAACGACCACATCTGCCACAGAAACTGTATTATCTCCGTTTACGTCTGATGCCGCTATGAGCTTATTTGAAAGCTCTGTCTTGCAGAGAATAAGCTTTTTCAGAAGTGCAAGATCAAGGATTGTGATTTTTGCATTAAAGTCGCAGTCACCTACAAGTGTGTGTGAGGGCTGCGGCTCAGGCTTCAAGGTGATATCCTCCTTGCCTGAGTAGGTTTCTGTGGGGTCAGTGCCGCGTCCTCTGTAGATTCTTACAAAGTCAACAGAACCACAAAGGCTGTTTTCAGTGTTATCAATTGCACCAATTCTGTATGCGGCTGTACTGTCAGATGTAGGCACAGTACTTGCAATATCAATAGGATCTAGAGTAATAGTTCCACTTGCAACAGTTTCACCATTTACAATAAGTTGTGCATTATCACCCTCAATAACAAAGCGTATTGTATACCATTCACCAAGATTCAGAGGGTCGGAGGTCAACGTTTCAGTTTTATCTCCATCAGTTAGAATCAGATTAAGACCATCACCACCACATGTAAGCTTGACATACGCACTCTTATTGCCAAGGTGAAGAATAGTCTGACTGGGAGCATCGCTTCTCATGAGAATAGCAGTCTGAAAGTCAATATCATTTGTATAAAGTATGCTTCTGTCCAGATTAAGGAACTGCTGGTCACCGTTTAGAGTAACAACGCCATTTGCACTTGTACGAGATGCTTCCCATAACGGTGCACCGTAGGATGAACCATAAGTTGACGTATACTCATCAGCAAATGAGTAAGTACTGTCATCATTAAAATCATAGGAATAGATTAGCTTATCAGTATAGGTTAGCGTATTAACATATTCCTGAGAGCTTACCCATCCAAAGGCTGTACCCTTTGATACAGATTTATCGCCATCATCGTAGTAGTCACCATCAACTGCACCCTGACCTGTGATGCTGCCATTAGCCATACAGAATGCCATACCCTTAGCTACAGCATGATCAGTCATTGTGTATGTTCCATATACACAGGCACTTTCAATGACTCTTGCATTATCCTTTATCTGTGCTTGCCCCATAACAAGTGCGGTATCATCAACTCTTGCATTGCCTGAAATATTTGCTCTTTCAGCAATAATTGCATATCCTCCGATTACAGCGTTATCGGAAACTGACGCATTATCTTGTACAACAGCGTGATCCTCAATTCTGGCATTTCCTGATACAATAGCGTTACCAAGCACTTTTGCGTCAGGTCCGATGTAAACACTGTCGGAAACTGTTGCACTGTCCGAAACAGTACCGCCGCCATTCGGATGAGTATGATAGGATTCCCACCAGTTTGAACCTATTTCAACGGTACGCTGTTCTATAGAAACGCCGTCACTGAAAGTTACAGAATATGGATACTGTTCCTTGGCCTTAAAGGGGACTACTTCTTCAGAAAATTCAGAGCCTGAACCGGAGGGAAGACCAACTTTAGTAATAGTATTAAGGTCTGGAGTTGCAATAACAACAAGATAAATCTGTGCACCGGTAACAGCCTGAACGTTTACAGTATCGCCGTCAGAGAAAAGCTCTGAATATGTACATGCCCCGTCTGATGTTTGTTGTACAACGCAAGCTCTCCAGTCAGCTCCTGCCATGCTTGTAAGACTATTAAGAGTTACATCAAAGGATGAAGCAATACTGTTGAGGGGAACAATATTTAATCCTGCATACTGTGGAGCACGCTCAGTGGGAACCTGATAAGTATTGTCTGTGCCTGAAATAGGTTCAAGCATAGTATAAATCTGCTGCCAGTTCCAGCTGCCCTGGGCTAGTAGCTCGTTAAGTCTTGCACGATATGAATCACCATTTATAAAGTCGAGCCCCGCCATGTGTTTTGCAAAATTGCCCAGTGTATCCTTTATGTCAGCCTCTGCAAGGCGTTCTACCATGTCAAATGGATACTCGTCAATCTGTCCCTCCTGAAGCATTGTCTTTACAAAGCTCTTTCCGTATCCCTGAAGATTATCAGGGTTTTCTGTAAGATACTGTAAAAACGGCCATGCAGCATAGAAATCACGTCCGCACGGGAAGGTTAGACTGAGATTCTTCATATAGGTTTCAAAGAAGTCAGTACCATGTCCTGTATCATCAGTGGAGTAATCACTGTAAAGGTACTGTTCTCTGTACCAGTTGCCCATTGCTTCCCACCAGGCGTAAGAGTACTTATTGCTATTCCATCCGAGCTGATGTGCTGTAAGAACGTGACCGAACTCATGTGGAAGTACCCATGAAGGTGGATTATATTGCATTGAATCTATGCAACAGAACATATACGCAAATCCACCATTGTCATAGGACATGTAAGCCCAGTCATCTGTCATTCCTTCAAGACCTGTGCCTGAAATATAGATATTTGTTTTATAGTGATTGCCATCCCGCAGTTCAAGATTAGTTGACTGAGATGGCGGTTCCATTTCAAGATCAATCATATAGACATCCCAGCATGCTTCCATGTTTTTTGCATTGCCCTCAAGAAATTCACTAGTGACTCTTGAGCTGTCCCCACTGTTGCCCCAGATAAACTGGAAATGCTCAGATTCATAGTAATTATAACCTTTTGAATAGTTATAAAACGGGTCACGAACCAGGTACGTCTCTTCCGCAGAAAAACTCCACCGGTAGGGAAGTGCCGTAACAGTCATAATAGTTGAAACTGCAACTGCTATTACACGTCTGATAATTCTTTTCATTTTCTTTACTCCTCCCAATAACATAAAATGCACACAATTCTCATATATGTACAGATATTATTATACAACATTACTTATAGAAATGCAATAGCATATTGGAAAATATTTTTAAATCAATTCAAATTCTGAAAATAATTTATCATAAAAAATAACTGTCGCCATCATATGACAGCGACAGCCTGATTATTAATTATTATTTGCAGATTCATTTGTTTCAGTTGAGGCTACCTCTGATTCAGCCTTTACAACAGACTTTTTAGCAATGGATTCTGCCTTAATGAACAGAATAAGTTCAGCAATCAAAAAGACACCACCGCATATAATAATAACGCCAGAAACAAGCATTTTATCCTTAAAAACTTCCGCACAGATTATCGACGTGGCACCTGCAAGGATTACACCAGCATTGATACCGAGCGCACCAACACGAATTGTGCCAAGTTTTTTATTTTTTAAAGTATTGACTATACCAAGCCCTCCCTCAGCTGCCAGAAGTATGCCAATGAAAATATAAATAAGCTCAGGTCGGATAAAGTAGAGTGCGAGACAGATAAAACCTGCAATCCAATAGCTGATTCCACCATAAAACTGTTTCATTCGCTTTTCATAGGGGCGCACCGCAAAGTAAATGGTTATCTTTATCAAAGCAATTTCAAGTATAATAATGCTTATAACAAGAAATGCCAATTTGAGCATTGATGGTTTAGCAACCATAACAATGCCTGCTCCAATTAAAAGCATCGCTGCAAGTAGCTTGTGAGCATATGAATCGGTTCTGATAGAAATTTTATTGTTTTTCATAATTATTTCTCCTTTGATTTAGAATAGATGAAGAACGTACATCATAAATAATCGCTTAACAAGTGAGGTATTTTCTCTCAAATGAGCGGCAAGTGCATTTACATAGTTTATTGAAATGCGTATGCTTTCTTTTTTAGGTGACTTATCACCCATATCAGCTGCAAGAGCGAGCTTGATAATATTTACTGTCTGGGAAGAATCATAACCTGCCGATGCAAGGAGTTTTTCTGCACTGTCCGCAAAATCAAGGGTTTGGAGATTATTTGGCATCAGTTTCATATATTTAAGAAGTCTGAGCAGATAAGAGTAGATGCAAATAATACCTTTCTTTGTATCAGGATTGCGAAACAACCTCATTCTTCTGTTTAAAGCGTAGTTTCTCAGCATGACAGCCAGAACAATCATAAGGGAAACAGCCACTATAACGCCCATACAGTTAATAATAATCTTTAATAGCTTTGGCATACCGTTTGTCTCATTACGGTCGGAATTATTGTCACTATGCTCTGACCTAAAAGAGACAGTGGATGTTTCTTTAGAAGAAACATCAGTCTGTACAGTAGTAACGATTTCGGTGGTGGTTTCAGATTCAGTTGTTGTGTCCAGTGGCTGAGTTGTAGTAGTCTCTGCTTGTAGTGTATCCTGAGCAGGCAGTTCATCATAATAGCCGGGTGTAAACTCGAATGGCACCCAGCCATAACCATCAACGTAGAATTCACACCATGCATGAGAGGCAGTATCCTTTAACACAATAGTATAGGTTCCATCTGAATTTTCAAATGCATTCCCTATATCTTCTATTGATACAACATATCCTTCACAGTATCTTGCAGGAATACCAAATGCCTTTGCAATTACTGTACCAGCTGTTGCAAAGTGGCTACAATAACCTTTGTTATTTTCAAGAAGAAAGTAATTGACAAAATCACGGGTTGCAGGAGTAAGTCCCGGTGAAAGAGAATACTCGCACTTTGACGCAATATACTGACGAATGGCGGTGAGCGTTTCAATTTCACTACCGCTTTGAGAAACCGGAACAACATAGTTTGCCAACTCCACGTAAACCTCATCAAGCTCGTCAGAAGTGACAGCGTAGGTATAATTGTCATATACAAAGGAACGGTAGAGATAGCTTTCAGCAAGAGAAGTCTGAAGTGATTGGGTGGAAAACTCCTTATCTTCCAGATAAGGTGCCTGTATTCCGGATACAACAAAAGTGACTTCGTTCCATCCGACTCCCAGATGATTGAAAAATGAAAATGTTGTATTGTCATCAAAATTAAAGCCTGACGCAGGAAGATAGAAATTTGTAAGAGGCATTTCGGCAATAGTTCTATAATCCTGATTTGTACTCATTGTAAAGGTGTAGGGTTTGTTTGTCTTGCCGCCCCAACCTGTATCGGAAACATACTTTTCGCCGCTATATGAGCCATAAGGCAGAAGTCCCGTTTTAGAACGTTTAAGATTCTCAATCTCTATGGTACAAGATTCAGTGTAGCCATCAATAGCCTGATTACATAAAAAGGGAAGTATTTGAGGGGAACATTCAAACTTTGTAAAAAGAGTGAGCATGTTTTCATTTTCTTCCCAGATTTCATTAGGAACTGTACTCCAGGAATTATTTTCATAAACAGAGCCGGTAAAATTCTTTAAATAAAAACCATTATCAGGAAGCTCACTAAGGGTCAACTTAACCTCATCCTTGTGACTGTATTCCATATTGCTTTTATCGCCAAGATTACGGGAATTGGGATTTTCAATAATGCCCAGAGAAATACTGATATCAGATATATTCTCAAGAAAGCTCTCAAAGCTGAAGTTTTCAATAGTTTCGCAGATTTCGGCACGTATATCCTGGATTTTCTCGTCTGTAGTAAGTGCATAATGATTTGATATGAATACAGCTGAACAAGACGCTACTACAGTAATTGCAAGAGACGCCAAACCGCAGTTGACGATATTTCCAGAACGCATAGTATTACTGACAAGCTCATTTCCGTTATTAGATGCCATTCTGATTGCAAGAACAGTGAACCATAGCACGATAAGTCCCGACATGGCAATAAGATTCATTTCCAGACCTTCATAAAGACCAATTTCAACAGGCAGGAAGGTAAATGCTAGAAAAAATAGAAAACTTGTCTTAGGCAGAAGTGAACGGGCTATAAGACATGAAATAACAGCAGCCGCACAGCCCATAAACCATGTAACTGCAAGCTTCTCATCGCCATTAAAGTCCATCTGAAAATAAAGAACATCTGTATGATGAGCTACGCAATAAAAAGTATTGTACAGAAGCTTAGCACCAATCATGACTTTTTCACGATTTATAATTGTGCATAAAAGGCTTACTGCCAAAGGTGTGAATCCAAGAAGATTCATATTACTCGGACATGCGCTCAGTATAGAGGTAAGCAGGGAAGCACTTACAGTCAGAAACCAGAAAATTGTACTGTTGAATTCAGGATTCACCATGGAAATACACACATTCATAGTTAAGATACTGCCAAAAAGAGCTATAACCATAAGAAACGGTATACGCAGAGATATAACCTTGTGTTTTGATGAAATAACAACAGTAGGATTTACCTTTAATTCGCTCATTCTTGAATCACCTCCGTAATAGCTTTAAGCCTTTCGAGATCATCATCAAGAGACGTTTCATGTATTAATACAATATTATCTGCCTCATTTACAGGTATATTGGGAGATTCCGCTGTTAACATAAAGAGTCGGTTTTGTTTAAGTACTGTCGAAAGCTCCATATGCTGTTTTACCTCGTAAATAGGTGTACAGAAATACACTGCATTTATAAAACGTACCAATGGGTCAAAAGATAACTGAGTAATAAGCTCATGAGAACTCTCAGCAGGCTCATCCGAAAGAAGCGTATTCATGCTGTCGTTAAGCTCAGCCATTGAATGTAGCTCATTCCACATAAGGCGATTGGTTGAGCTGCAAAGCCAGTATAAAGTAACAGGAAGATTTTGCTTTATCAGTGTAGCAGACAGTGTATATGCAGCTTCAAGCACTGTATCCATACTGTCCATACTGTCAGCAACCATGTAATTTACAATAATGGCAGCCTTTTGTTTTATAGGATAACTGTAATCCTTAACCCACATGGTATTTGTACGGCTGCTGAGTTTCCAGTGGATGCGTTTCTGCAGGTCACCCGGCTGATATTCTCTGATACGATAAACCTCAGATGGATCATCACCGGCATGCATTTTGGAGTAGATACTGCTTTCTTCATCGGCATTGCTGCCTGGAACGTTAAGACTGTATTCTAGCTCTGAACCAACAGGAAGAATCATAACAGTAGCGTCAGAGTGGCATTTTACTCTGCCTGCAAAAAGTCTGATGTAATCAGTGAAAATAAGCTTTTTTGCACTTATAGACGTTAATCCACAGTGAGGTACAGAAATTGTAAATTCAACTGAAGTAACATCTCTCCCCGGAACAGGAAAACAAAGGGTAGCAGGAACCTGCTCTCCTGTGATATGGCTTGTACAAGTTACAAAAGCCATCATCTTGCCCACCGGCAAAAAGCCTTTATTATTTACGATAAGACGAACAGGCTGAGGTGTATTTCGATGATAGGTGGAACCTAATGTCTCAATGCTCACCCTGAGATTTAACTTGATATAGAGTACACTTAGCAGCATAAATACAGGAACTATCAGTACGATAAGCAGAAGAATCATAGAAAAGGCACCCAGATAGAGTACTGAGAAAAGTGCGGCAACGATAAGCAGTGCCAGATATATGACCTTCATCCAACCTGTGCGCATTATACTCTGCCTCCATCGGGGCGAGGGACAGGAACTGAGCAAAGTATTTCCTGAATAATCTGTGAAGCTGCGCCTGTGCTACTGCTCTGAGCACGCATGATTATTCTATGATTGAAAACGTCTTCACATACAGCTGCCACATCATCTGCGAGAACATAATCTCTGCCTCGCATAAAAGCCATGGCTCTTGACGCATCAGTGAGGGCAATGGAACCTCTGGGACTTACGCCAAGAAGAATAGCAGGATGTCGTCTGGTAGCATCAACAAGGCTTGCAATATATTGATATATTTTGGGGTTGATAGTAACTCTAGATACAGCATCTCTCATTTCTATGAGAAGATTTTCATCGGCAACAGGCTGTATAGAATCAAGGGGATTGCCATTTTCTCTGGAGCGAAGAATTTCAATTTCATGTTGCATATCGGGATAACCCATTTGAAGTTGGAACATAAATCTGTCCATCTGAGATTCAGGGAGCATTTGCGTACCAATAGAACCGATAGGATTCTGAGTTGCAATGACAGTATGAGGCTGAGGGAGTTGATAGGTTACGCCATCAACAGTAACGCTACCCTCTTCCATTACTTCCAGAAGAGCAGATTGTGTCTTACTGGAAGTGCGGTTGATTTCATCAGCAAGAAAAAGCTGGCAGAAAAGAGCTCCGGGCTGAAAAACAAATTGTTCAGTATTCTTTTTATAGATAGAAAAACCTGTAAGGTCAGCAGGAAGAACGTCAGGTGTGAACTGCATACGCTTACAGTTAAGCCTAAGAGCCTTTGAAAAAGCAAGTGCAAGGGTAGTCTTACCTACTCCCGGCTTGTCCTCAATAAGAATATGGCCCTTTGCAAGAATAGCAAGAAGAACCTTTGCTATCATCAAATCTTTGCCAATTACAGCTTTTTTTACTTCTGCGATAATGCGATTTATATATTTACCATATTCTGTAACATAAGAATACTGCATATAAAATCTCCTTTCATAATAAGACAGATGCGTATATAAATATCTGCATTTAATTATACCACTTATCTTATATTTTTGCAAGAGATATTGCAATTCCCAGTCTGATATGATATAATTTAAAGGAATGTTTTCCACAGAGACAAGTGCAGTAAGCATTGCAGATATCATGGAATCATTCTCTGAGGAGGACGATGGCGAGCAATCTTACGCATACGACAGCAAATACCCCTATAAAATCCAAAGAAAATGCGGTTGACGAAGAGCTTGTAAAGCTCGCAGCAGATTGCGTAATAAAGGAGTAACACATGGAAATTAAAGCATTTTTAGACGAACTGGATAACGGCAAATATGATAACCTTTTATTAGAGCTTTACGGTAAAGCGGATCTTTTAGCTCAGAAAAAACGTTATACCACTTTGATTCATGAATTTATGAAAAAATACCCTGCAAGAAAAGATATACATATCTTTTCAGCTTCCGGCAGAACAGAAATTGGCGGAAATCATACTGATCATCAGCATGGATGTGTTTTGGCTGCCGCTGTTAATCTTGACGTTATTGCAGTTGTAGGATTTCACGATGAGAAAGTTATTCGCGTAAAATCCGCAGGCTATCCTGAGGATATTGTAAAGCTTGATGATTTGAGTGTACACCCAAAGGAAAAAGGAAGCTCGGCTATGATACGGGGTATTGCTTACAAATTTTCTGAGTTGGGGGCGAAAATAGGCGGTTTTGACGCCTGCACAACCTCTGATGTTCTAAGCGGAAGTGGTATTTCTTCCTCTGCTGCTTTTGAGGTTCTTATCGGAACTATTATGGATAAATACTATATGAAAGGCAGCGTTGGTGCAGTAGAAATTGCAAAAATCGGACAGTTTGCTGAAAATGTTTATTTTGGCAAGAAGAGCGGTCTCATGGACCAGATGGTAAGCTCTGTAGGCGGATTTGTTGCTATTGATTTTAATGACACAGCAGCACCTGAAATAAAGAACTGTTCCTTTGATTTTGAAAAATCAGGTTACTGTCTCTTTATAACAGATACAAAAGGTAGTCATGCTGACCTTACAGATGATTATGTGGCTATTCCCGCTGAGATGAAAAAGGTTGCCGCATATTTCGATAAGGAAGTTCTCAGGGATGTTTCAGAAGAGGATTTTTACAAACAGCTTCCAAAACTCCGTAAAACCTGCAGTGATCGTGCAATATTGAGAGCCGCTCATTTTATTGCTGAAAACAAACGGGCTGTCTTTGAAACGGAAGCCATCAAAAACGGAGATATGGATGATTTTCTTCGTCTTGTACGTGAATCCGGAGAATCCTCTGCACAGCTTCTTCAGAATTTATACTCCTGCAAAAAGCCCACGGAGCAGGCGATTCCTCTAGGCATAATGCTTAGCAGAAGATTCTTAGGTGATAGGGGTGCTGTAAGAGTACATGGTGGTGGCTTTGCCGGAACTATACAGGCTTTTGTGCCACTTTCAATAGCTGATGACTACCGCTGTCTTATGGACAGCCTATATGGAAAAGGAAGTTGTATTCCAATGCGTATAAGGCCCTATGGCGGCGTTGAGATTACTAAATAAGCAAAATGCCCTCTCGTTCAACTACGAGAGGGCATTACTTTTATCTAAAGTTTACTTTGCTTCTGCCTGCTTTTCTTTCTTTTCCATTACATAACGAAGAAACTGGAGAAGTGCGAGGACAAAACCGCCTGCAATAAAAGGAATTATGAGCATTGGGTCTTTTGAAACTATCTTGAAGGAAAGAGAATCAACAGGTTCATCAAGAGTTGTGGGTCCTTGACAAATAGCATAAAGAGAACCTATCATAAGACCTACGATCGCAAACATACTCTGTGAACGATAATTCTTCAGTGCACGGTCTACAGATTTGATAACAAGAATAATACCTGCGACAATGCCAAGTGCAAGAGCAATCAGATAGGGGACAGTTTCAAAGCTTTCAAATTTGAGAATTGCCGCAATAGCATTTGTAGTAGGTACATATACACCGAAAGCAAGCAGAATTGTAGAACCGGAAATGCCGGGAAGCACCATAGCTGAAATGGCAACCATTCCCGCAATAAAAGTAAAAAGCATTATACCGATATTGAAGCCTTCAAAAGCAATGCCACCGCCACCGATTACGCTACTCAGCATAGATACTCCAACAACAATTGCAAATCCTACAAGCATAAACGGAATATATTTCCAGTTGTTCTTAAAACTGCTAAATTCCTCACGAATCACAACAGGGATAGCAAAGAATGTAAGTCCGAAGAAAAGTGCGCTTACAACGTAAATATGAGATTCAAAAATCTCAGACAGAATAAGCATAGCACCAAGAAGACCAATTACCCAACCAATACCCATTTTGAGAAGAAAGATTATAGCTTTCTTTTTTTCTTCTTTCGTATTACTCTTACTTACAAGAGCGTTGAGTGAACCTATGAATTCGTCATAGAAGCCGAGCAGAAAGGCAATTGTACCGCCCGATACGCCCGGAACACTATCTGCAAGAGCCATGCAGAAACCACGGAATGCGTTAAGTAAAATCATTTTTTTCTCCTTTTTTCTCATCAAGTAATTTCTATTACTATTACAGTAACATTATCAGAACCGCCTGCTTCCAGTGCCAGTGCGACAAGAGCTGAGGCAGGATCATCCAGTTCAGGGTTAGACAGAACCTCATATAAAGTAAGATCGCTGCACATATCTGTAAGTCCATCTGAACATATCAAAAATTTCATTCCCGGCTTCAGGGAAATTGGTGGCTGAGCTGTAGCCGAAAGACCTTTTCCTTCCTTATCTTCACCTAAAAAGTGCATAAGCTTATTACGGTCGTAACTGATTTCAGCTTGCTCCGGAGTGTATACACCATGCTGAAGCATAGCCGCAGCAAGGGTCTGGTCTTTTGTAAGGGCATACAAGTCAAAGCTATCATAAAGATAAATACGGCTGTCACCTATGTAAAAGGGATATGCATTGTCATCGCAGAAACAAATCATAGCAAGAGTTGTTCCACTGTTACGGCACTGACGTTCTTTTATCATATCGCATATACGGTTATTGGCGTCAGTTGTACACTTATTTACAATATCATTAAGCTTACTGCCTTTAACCTTTATAAATGAGCTATAATGTTCTTTCAATGTCTCAGCTGCTATAGCGGAAGCAACTTCTCCATAAGACTCACCGCCCATGCCGTCACATACTGCAAAAACATGCTGCGTAAGTCTTGTTGGCTCAATAGTAAGCTCGCCGCCATTTTGAGGTTCAGTATTTACCTCGCCATCGGCAAAAAAATTATCTTCATTATTATTGCGAAGTTTGCCCTGATCAGAAACAGCATGTGCTTTTATATAGAGATGTTTTGAACGGCTCATAGTGTTCAGTCTCTCCTAACTTATAGAATTAAAGCTGTGCCAGAGTTTTGAAGCTGCCCTGCAGTGCAGGGTAGATTGAACGATATAGCTGATAGTATTTTTCATACTCAGGAATGTTTTCAGTGATAGGGTCAACAATCTTATCAACGCCTACAATAGCATCACAAGCTTCCGGAACACTACTATAAAGACCTGTACCGACAGCAGCCAAAATTGCAACGCCCAACGCAGGTCCTTCCTTAGATGATGCAGTCTTAACAGAACAGTTATAAAGATCAGACAACATTGAACGCCACAGCTTTGATGAGCCGCCGCCACCGCAAGCCATCATATCTGAAACAGAAATACCCATTTCGCGAAATACTTCTACACAATCTCTCAGTGAAAATGCAACACCTTCCATAACTGCGCGAAGCATATCGCGCTTAGTGTGCATAGCAGAAAGACCAAAGAATACGCCTCTTGCATCTGGATCAAGGTGCGGTGTACGTTCACCCATCAAATAGGGGAGATAAAGAAGCCTGTTGCTGCCTACAGGAACCTTCGCAGCTTGCTGGTCCATGAGAAAGTAGGGGTCAACGTCCATGTACATAGCGGTTTCCTTTTCGCTACCACAGAACTGGTCACGGAACCATTTCAGTGAAAGACCTGCGCCCTGAGTAACACCCATTACATGCCAACAGCCGGGAACAGCTGCACAGCAGGTATGTACTCTGCCCATTTTATCAATGGCAATATCAGAGGTGTGTGCAAATACAACGCCGGATGTACCGATAGTAGTGAAAGCACGTCCATCCTTTACAACACCAGTACCTACAGCAGCAGCAGCATTATCGCCTGCACCACCTACAACAGGTGTTCCTGCACAGAGACCAAGTATTTCTGCCATATAAGGAGTGAGTGCGCCCGTAATCTCACATGACTCGTAAACCTTACCCAGCAAAGCATCATCAATTTCAAGAGCCTTAAGAATCTCCTTAGACCAACAGCGATTAGGAATATCAAGAAGCTGCATACCAGAAGCATCAGAAACCTCTGTAGCATATTCGTTTGTTAGTACGAATCTCAGGAAGTCCTTGGGAAGGAGAATATGACAGCACTTTTCAAAAATCTCAGGTTCATTGTTCTTAACCCAGAGAATCTTTGCAGCAGTCCAGCCGGTGAGGGCAGGGTTTGCTGTAATTTCAATAAGCTTATCTTGACCGATAACACGGTTCATCTCCTCAACTTCAGCCGCTGTACGCTGATCACACCAAATGATAGACTTTCTCAGAACGTTATTATCCTTGTCGAGCATTACAAGACCGTGCATCTGACCTGAAATGCCAATGCCCTTTACTTCTTCTTTCCTAACGCCGCTTTTAGCCATTACTGTCTGAATGGTCTTTACCATTGCATTTACCCAGTCACTGGGTTCCTGCTCTGCATAGCCGTTTTTTGGCTGATACATAGGATATTCAACAGTAGCACTGGAAATAACCTTGCCGAGCTCGTCAAATAAAACTGTCTTTGTACCGCTTGTACCACAGTCTATACCAATTAAATATGCCATAATTTATTTTCCTTTCATCGCGTAAAAAAGCTATATAACTTTATTTTACCAGAATCAGATGCTTTTGTCAACTGCTACGGTTTTTTTAACGCAGATTTCACACAAGGTAGATTATAAACTTTTCTAACTCTGTTGAAGTGCTTCATACAAAACAGCCAAAATGTAAATATTGTCGGAATTTGCTTGAAATTTTGGGATTTTCATGATATAATGTTCAAGTTGCGAAGAAGAGCATATCTGCTTCGCTTAAATCTAATTTAGAGGAGAATTACCATGGGGACAAAACTATCAAGCGAAAAACTCAAACCAAAGCTTATTTCTGTGATGAAGGGCTACACCAAGGGACAGTTTGTTAAGGATGTAGTTTCAGGCATAATTGTTGCTATTATTGCCCTTCCACTATCTATCGCTCTTGCACTTGCATCAGGTGTAAACCCTGAACAGGGTCTTTACACTGCTATTGTAGCAGGTTTTATTGTAGCATTTTTAGGCGGCAGCCGCGTTCAAATTGCAGGTCCTACAGCAGCATTTGCTACAATTGTTGCGGGTATTGTTGCAACTCAGGGGATGGACGGACTTATCATCGCTACAATTATGGCAGGTATCATGCTTATACTTATGGGTCTGTTCAAGTTTGGTGCACTTATCAAATACATACCCAACACGATCACAACAGGCTTTACATTCGGTATTGCCGTAACTATCGTTATTGGTCAGCTCAAGGACTTTATGGGGCTCACATTCAGCGGTTCTCCTGTCGAATCTATGGAAAAGCTGAAAGAAGTTATACTTTGTATATCTACATTTAATTGGCATGCTTTTGTTATAGGTATCATCTCACTTGCTATTCTGATTTTCTGGCCTAAAAAACTTGAAAAGATTCCTGCATCTCTTATTGCAGTAATTGTTTGCGCAGCTATTGTACAGCTTTCCGAAATGAAAGTAAATACAATAGGCGACCTCTATGAAATTTCTTCAGCGCCACCTACACTCACTGTACCGGAATTTAGCTTTGATAGAATCAAGTCACTCATTCCAAATGCTTTCACCATCGCAATTCTGGCAGCTATCGAATCTCTGCTTTCATGCGTTGTATCTGATGGTATGATTGGTTCAAAGCATCGCTCCAATATGGAACTGGTTGCACAAGGTGCAGGCAATATTGCTTCTGCACTTTTTGGTGGCATTCCCGCAACGGGTGCCATTGCACGTACAGCTGCAAATATCAAGAATGGCGGTCGTACACCTATCGCAGGCATGATACATTCTATCGTTGTACTGCTGATTCTGGTGCTTCTCATGCCCTATGCTTCACTTATTCCTATGCCTACAATTGCAGCTATCCTCTTTGTTGTAGCATACAACATGAGCGGATGGCGTTCGATTGCAAATATTGTAAAAACATCTCCCAAAAGTGATGTTCTTGTTCTTTTTGTCACATTAGCACTGACCGTTGTATTTGATCTTGTGGTTGCAATCGGCGTAGGACTGGTACTGGCTGCACTACTCTTCATGAAGCAGATGGCTGACGTTTCAGGTGTTAAGGATTGGGTTTATGTTGACGATGAAGATAACGACCCTGACTATATCGGACTGAAAAAAGTTCCTGAAAATACAAAAGTATACGAAATAAACGGTCCTATGTTCTTCGCAGCTTCCGATAAGTTCATGTATGTGCTTTCCGATACAAACATTGACGTACTCTGTATACGCATGAGAAATGTACCTGCAATTGATGCTACAGGTGTTGAAACTCTTGGTAAGATTGTAGAGAAGTGCGAAAAGCACAATATTTCCGTTGTATTTTCTCATGTTAATGAACAGCCTATGTCTGTTATGGAAAAAGCAGGCTTTATTGAACGTATCGGCAAGGAAAACTTCTGTAATCATATTGATACAGCACTCATTCGTGCAGAAAAATTGGAAGCTATTGCTGCAAAGTCAAGAACCAAGTAAGAATGGTTGACAAGTATGGCGCATTCTGTTATAATTATACATATTAAGTCGTATAATGAGGTGCATTATGAAGTTTAAATATAGTGGCGCTATAACAGCAATCGCCGCAGCTATTGCATTGCTTTTAAGTGGTTGCACTGGACAACAGATTAGTCAAACTGAGGAAACAGATGAAACACCTTCATCTGTCATCACTACTACAACTGTATCTACTGTTAAAACTACAGCACTGACTACAAGACGCTCAACTTCGCCTGAATTAACTAGCGGTACTACTGTAACAACTATCCCTACAAATGAAAACATAGTAGAGAATCTCATGGCAGGAATGACTATTCAGGATAAGATATATCAACTCTTTATTGTTACTCCTGAATCGTTGACTCATTATAATGGCGTGGTAACTGAAGCTGGCTCAATGACTAAACAAGCTATTGAAACTACGCCTGTAGGCGGAATAATATACTTTTCTCAGAATATAGAGGGCTGGCACCAGACACACCAGATGATTAGCAAAACTCAAACTTATGCTAAGACTGCTCACAAAATTGGTCTTTTTATTGCCGTTGATGAAGAAGGCGGTGATGTCGCACGAGTATCGGAAAAGCTCGGTGTTTATAAGAGTTATGATATGGATTATTACGGTACGCTTAAAGACTACGAAGAGGTTTATGACCTTGGAAGCACCATTGGAACAAATCTTTCCGACCTTGGCTTCAATCTTAATCTGGCTCCGGTAGCCGACGTTGCTATAAGTCGTAATAATGAGCTTGGTGATAGAATTTTTTCTGATGACCCACAGGTTGTTGCAGATATGACAGCACAGTTTGTAAAGGGACTGGAAAGCACAGGTGTTTCGGCAACGCTTAAACATTTTCCGGGTCTTGGTGCGGAAAATGGAAACACCCATGATGGTAGCGTTGTAATTGATCGTACAATAGGGGAGCTATGGGAGAGCGAGTTTGTCGCATTTAGAGGCGGAATGATTGCCGAAGCTGACTTTGTAATGGTTGGCCACCAGATAACAACTGCCTCCGAAGATAATCTTCCAGGCTGTCTTTCGCCTGTTGTAGTAGACGGTTGGCTTAAAACTGATATGGGCTATGATGGTTTAGTTATAACCGATTCTCAGAGCATGGGAGCTATAACCGATAAATATACACCGGGACAAGCAGCAGTTCTTGCACTTCAGGCAGGTGTTGATATGATTCTTATGCCATATGATCTGAATAATGCGGTAGCTGGCGTTAAATCTGCCATAGCATCCGGCGAACTTACCGAAGAGCAGATTAATACGCATGTACGCAAAATTCTTACTAAGAAACTTAATATGGGACTTCTTAATGTAGAGCTTCCCTCAACGTCAACTACTACAAACAAATAAATTTGTTAATAAATTTAAAGCAGGGAAGTACCATAAGGTAAATCCCTGCTTTTCTTATTTTTCTTTACTTTTTTCTGGCATAAAGTCGGCAAGAGGCGAACTCTCTGTTGCAGAACGGACATTTTCATTAGTAAGATGAGTGTAAATTTCCGTTGTAGACGTGCTTGCATGTCCTAAAACCTCTTTTAAAGTCAACGCATCAACATCGCCGTACTGATACATAAGCGTTGCAGCTGTATGTCTTAGTTTATGAGTTGAAAATCCCTGACCACTAAGTCCTGCAGCAGCAAGTGAATTCTCGACTATTTGTTGAACGCGACGTTTACTAATACGTGTATGTCGTTTACTTAAAAAAAGGGCATTATCAGTTGCTTCGTTTGCAATTTCATTACGAACTTCCAGATAATTGTTTATAGCTGCCATACATGCTTCATTGAGGTAAACCATGCGTTCTTTATTTCCTTTACCAAGCACACGCATCTCACATTCATCAAGGATAAGATCAGTTGTATTAAGCCCTACCAGTTCGCTGAGACGTATACCACAATTAAGAAATAGTGTCAGGATACAATAATCTCTTTCAAAATAAGCTGTATCAATAGATTTAAGCAGTTTACGACTTTGTTCCAGGGTAAGAAACTTCGGAATACTTTTCTTATGTTTAGGCAGTTCCAGTCTATCTGTTGGATCTTGAGATATAATACCCTGATTATGACAAATGTAGCCAAAGAAGCTTTTCAGTGCTGACGTTTTGCGCCCGCGTGTAATAGTCTGGTTTTCTCTTTCTTCTTCAGTATAATAGAGAAATTCATAAATAGTCTGTAGCTTTACAGTTTCAAGAATAGAAATGCTCATATCCTTGATGCTTATTTCATTGATATTTGTTATATCAGCGCAGGCTTCATCCTTCATCATGCGAAGATACTTTAGAAAAAGTCTTATGTCAAGATAGTATTCTTGAACTGTTCGTTTTGCAAGTCCTTTTGTGACGGATATATAGAAGATATAATCCAGAAGAAATTCTGGACATTCCTTTCGATCGATTACCATATTATTTAACCAGCTCCTTAAAAAACACTTCCAATTGCACCAAATTTGTATTTGGTGCAATTGATTATCTTGCAGTTTCTTTATACTGTTTAGGTTATAATTCGCTCCCCTGCAGAAATGTCTGAACCAAGATATTCATCTGAATCATGTATAGGAAGAAATCAACGCTTCTGCGCATTTAATTCCATCAACAGCAGCCGATGTAATTCCGCCTGCATAACCTGCACCTTCGCCACATGGATATAATCCACCTACAGTTACAGATTGATAGGATTTATTTCTTACAATGCGAACCGGCGAAGAGCTTCGACTTTCAATTCCTGTAATAACAGCATCAGAGTCACCAAATAAAGCAAGCTTTTTAGCCATTTCAGGTATACCCAGACGAAGTGTTTCCGTCATAAACTCTGGCAGATACTCATAAGGAGTAGCAAAATGTGTTCCAGGTGTATATGTCGGTTTAATCTTACCAAAAGCTGTTGACAGTTTACCTGCAAGAAAATCCCCAACAAGACATACAGGTGCCTTGTAATTACCGCCACCTGCTTCAAAAGCTTTTTCTTCTAGCTTTTCCTGAAGGTACATTCCCGCAAGCGGGTCATCACTTTCAAAATCCTCAGGAGTTATTCCAACAAGGAGAGCACTATTTGAATTTACGCCATCACGAGCATGACAGCTCATTCCATTAACTACAAGTCTTCCCTCTTCAGATGCCGAGGCAACCACTTCCCCGCCGGGACACATGCAAAATGTGTACAAACTGTGTCCGTTAGGTAAATGCACGGCAAGCTTATAATCAGCAGCATTAAGAGCTGGATGTCCCGCACTTTCACCATACATACATTGGTCAAGGTCTTTTTGTAAATGCTCTATACGAACACCCATTGCAAAACTTTTCTGTATAAGCTCTACATTATTTTCTTTAAGCATTCGAAATACATCACGGGCACTGTGACCGGTGGCTAGAATACATTTATCAGTGTGAAACTTATATGCTTCGCCATTCATTGAATAAGAAACGGCACTGAGACCTCCTTGATTATCCGCATCATACCCTGTAAATCTTGCGCCGAAAATTACTTCACCGCCACAATCAATAATTGTTTTACGTATACTCTGAACTACATTTATAAGGTAATCTGTACCAATATGAGGTTTTGAATTGTAGAGAATATCCTCAGGCGCACCATGTTCTGTAAAGGTTTCAAGAACATATGTAATTCTGGGGTCATTTACGCCAGTATTAAGCTTTCCATCAGAAAATGTTCCTGCACCGCCTTCACCAAACTGAATATTACTTTCTGTATCCAGTTTACCTGTACTTCTAAAATATTCGACAGATTTAATACGCTCATCTGCTGCCTTTCCACGTTCAAGAACTATCGGACAAAGTCCGGCTTTAGCAAGGATAAGTGCTGCAAACATTCCCGCTGGTCCAAATCCCACTACAACAGGACGCTTATCTGTTGGCATAGCAGTAGGAATAACATATCTGTACGGCTTATAGACAGAAATATTAGATTTCTTTTCAAAGCGTTTCAGAATGACTTTCTCATTGCTTACATCCACAGCTAGAGTATATACAAGCTGTATCGCATGTTTCTTTCTGGCATCTACTGATTTTTTCAGAAGCTTAACGCTTTTTATGTCATTCTGTTTTATATTGAGTATTTTCGCAGCAATACTTTTCAAAGACAACCAAGCTGAATCAAGAGGCACGTTGATGTTAGAAATTTTTATCATGGCTGTTTATCCTTTCAATGATTCTATGGCTTTTCGTGCTGCATAAATGCCGCTATTCCATGCCCAGGCAAGATTATATCCGCCGCATTCGCCAACTATATCAAGTATTTCCCCTGCAAAATATAGCCCTTTGTGCAGATTAGATTCGAGATTATCGGTTAATTCATGTGCAGGAATTCCACCTGCTGTTGTCTGTGCATTGTTCCAGTCGCTAAGCCCAAGCACAGGAAATCGCCAGTTTTTAATCGTATTAGCTAAAACTTCGATTTCATTTGGTGCAATTGTGTATACCGGTGAATCCATAGCCTTATCTATACCGGAAGCTTTAAATAACACATGGCAAAGATTTTTTCGGAATAATCCAGTAAGCATATCCTCTATGCTATACTGAGAACGCTGACCGAAAATATCCCACAATAAATCAATAGTTTCACGCATACTTAAATCAGGAATTAGGTCAATAGAAATCGTCATATTATCGTCACGTGCATAAGCAGTAAGATTGAATACGCATATTCCGGACACTGTCTTATCTGTGAGCTGTACTTCACCTATATCAGAAGCTATAAGTTTATTATACTTGTCATATAGAGAAACCTTAGCATAAATACGTATTCCTTTAAGTCCCTGTAAAAGTTCTGGCTGCGTACTTACCGGGCAAAGAGCCGGAGAGAAAGGTTGCCAGGTATGTCCCAGAGACTTTACAATTCTATAGAAGCTACCATCTGTACCCATAACAGGTGCAGCCTTTCCACCTGTAGCTATTATAACCTCATCAGCAAGTACTTCCCTGCTGCCTGTTGTAATTTTCCATTTTTTTCCATAATGAACAATCGCTGTTACTGCCGCATCAGTCAAAACGTCAATATGAAGCTTCTGCACCTGAAGCTGAAGTGCATCTAAAACAGAAGCGGCATGATTACTGTATGGGTATAATCTGCCGCTGTCTGATTTACATATTACGCCAAGTGTTCTGAAAAAAGCTTCCGAACCCTCATACTCCGAAAACAGCCTTTTTGCAATAGTCTTGCAACTACCTGAGTAATGAGAAATGTTCTTTTCGTCTTTGTTGCCGAGGTTACATCGTCCGTTGCCTGTGGCAAGGAGCTTTTTTCCAAGTTTAGCATTTTTTTCAATAATTATAACATGACAGTTAGAGCCACCACGTCTCTTCGCTTCAATTGCAGCAGTAAGACCTGATGCACCGCCGCCAATAACGGCGATGTTAGCTTGAATTTGCTGCATATAATACCTCTTAGTTCTTGATGCTATGCATAGGAGCAGGAATACGTCCGCCTCTTTCGATAAATCTTGCAGAAGATTTGCGACATACAGGCATAATAGGCGCACTGCCAAAGAGACCGCCAAATTCCAACATGTCTCCTTCCTTCATGCCAACAGCAGGAATTACACGAACAGCGGTTGTCTTATTATTGACCATACCGATAGCCATTTCATCTGCAATAATAGCGGAAATAGTAGTAGGCTCTACATCACCGGGTATAGCAATCATATCGAGACCTACAGAGCATACTGCGGTCATAGCTTCAAGCTTGCTGAGTGTGAGCGTACCGTCAACAGCCGCATCAATCATGCCTGCATCTTCAGAAACAGGAATAAATGCGCCGGACAGGCCACCAACATTAGATGAAGCCATAACGCCACCCTTCTTTACTGCATCATTAAGCATAGCAAGAGCCGCAGTTGTACCATGAGTGCCACAAGTTTCCAGACCCATAGCTTCAAGGATGTGTGCAACACTGTCTCCTACAGCAGGAGTGGGCGCAAGAGAAAGATCAACGATACCAAACTCAACACCTAACATCTTGGAAGCCTTTGCACCAACCATCTGACCCATTCTTGTAATCTTGAATGCAGTTTTCTTTATGATATCTGCAAGCTGGTCAATTGTAAGATCAGGATATTTTGAAATAGTTGAACGTACAACACCGGGACCTGATACACCTACATTTATTACGCAGTCAGATTCACCTACACCATGGAAAGCCCCCGCCATAAATGGGTTATCCTCAGGTGCATTGCAGAATACAACAAGCTTGGAAGGACCTACGCACTGTCTATCAGCTGTGAGATTCGCAGATTCAAGAATAACCTCACCCATCATCTTTACAGCATCCATATTGATGCCGCTTCTTGTGGAGCCGACATTTACGGAAGAACAAAGTCTTGTTGTAATGTCAAGTGCCTCGGGGATAGAGCGGATAAGTGCAATATCACCTGCACTAAAACCCTTATGCACCAGTGCGGAGTAACCGCCTACAAAGTTTACGCCACAAGTTTCAGCGGCTCTTTGGAGAGCCTTAGCAAACTTTACGGGGCTTTCATCAGGACAAGCAGCTGCAAGCATTGCAATAGGTGTTACGGAAATTCTTTTATTGATAATCGGAATACCGTACTCTTTCTCAATTTTTTCGCCTGTTTCTACAAGTTTTTCAGCCTTGCGTGTAATTTTATCGTAAACCTTGTCGCAAGCCTTGTCAATATTTGGGTCAATACAATCAAGTAATGAAATACCCATTGTAGTTGTTCGGATATCGAGACACTCATCCTGAATCATTCGGATGGTTTCCAGAATATCCGTTGCATTAAACATAGAATTATTCATTTATAATATACTCCTATATGTATGATATTTATATGCGGTGCATTGCGTTGAAAATGTCTTCATGCATACTGTGGATAGAGAGTCCGAGTTCAGTTCCAAGCTGTGTAAGCTCATCATTCATTGTTGCAAAATCTCCGTTCATATTAGAAATATCAACCATCATAATCATTGCAAACATTTCCTGAAGAACACTCTGGGTTACTTCAAGAACATTTGCCTGATATTTAGCGCAAACGCCACTTACCTTGTGAAGAATACCAACGTTGTCATTACCGATTACTGTGATTACCGCTCTCATGAGGGTACCTCCTTGTAAATAGATTAAGAAGATGCTGTTTCATATAAAAACACCATCAGTCTACATAACTCTTAATATTATACAACCTTTCAAATGAAAAATCAAGGTCTATTATATAAATTTCTATATTAAATATAAAGTTTTAACACATTGAATGTATATTTCAGTGCTTTATCATCTCCTGATACGGGAGAATGGTGAAACCGCACTTTTCATATATGTGAACAGCGCGCTTATTTTCTTCTTCTACTTCAAGACGTATTACAGCATTATCGAATTTTTGAGCTATATATTCAAGTATCTTGTAACCAATACCCTTTCCTCGATATTCATTTTTTATGTAAATGTCCTCAATCCAAATACAGGGCTTGCCAAACTCTGTTGAAAAGCTCTTTGCTATCATTATGTAACCGATTACGGTATTATTATCATCAATAATATAGCCCTCAAGATAAGGATTATCTTTTATACAGTTATCAAAATCACTGGTAAATATTTCATCTGAGCCATTAGTAAAGACAGCGTCAGAACTATAGAATATCCGCATCATTTCTATAACTTCATTTCTATCTGATTCATTCATAGGTCTGATAAACATTTTCAATCATCTCCATTATTTAAGCTATTATATACTATAATAACACATCTTTATTATGATTTCAAGCACTAAAAATAGTCCCGATATTTCTATATAAGAAAAAATCCGAACTAATCATTCTTTTGAATGATACTCGGATTTTACTCTTTGGTGCCGCTGACCGGACTTGAACCGGTACGATATCGCTACCGAGGGATTTTAAGTCCCTTGTGTCTGCCTATTCCACCACATCGGC
>CAZQMA010000012.1:0-46483 GCA_964594275.1 uncultured Ruminococcus sp.
ACGGTGAAACCACGGTAAACTACAACCGTGACGTGGAAATATTCCCCGTACTCAACGCTATGTTTGAAATGATTCTGGGAGAATCACCATACAAATCACCTACCGATATGGGAGTAAACATGGCAGGCAACTGTATTGTTGACGATGAGACTATTTGCCAAGCAGCAAAGCAGGAGATTATCAGACGTTATTATGCGGCTATGTGCGGACACAAAACAGGCAGTGTGCAGGAAGAAGAAATCTACAAGTTGGAGCTTCTCATGAAGCAGGCCGGCGTTACCACTGCGGACAGAAGAGTGGTTGAAGCGGCACTGAAACGTGAAGCCGAAACAGGCGGTCCTGCGGCAGCTATGGAATTGCCTGACGGTACTATTCTCACCGGCAGAACCTCTAACCTTTTAGGTGCGGTTTCTGCGCTTCTCCTTAATGCACTGAAACACTTTGGCGGTATTGACGAAGAATCAATTCTTATGTCACCCGATGTAATTGAGCCTATCCAGAATCTGAAAACTCAGCACCTTGGCAACCAGAATCCCAGACTTCATACTGACGAAACACTCCTTGCGCTTTCTATCTGTGCAAACACAAGCAAGGATGCAAAGTGCGCTATGGACCAGATCTCAAAGCTCCGCGGCTGTGAAGTTCACTCAACAGTTATTCTTTCTGCTGTTGACGAGCGTATCTTTAAAAGACTTGGTATTAATCTCACTTGCGAACCGAAGTATCAGTGAGAACCCAGTCTTTACACTTAGAACGTATAACCAAAAACACGAAAAAACGCACAGTCTGCATAGACTGTGCGTTTACTGTTTATATAATCTTACTTGATATCAGCGTGATAAGCCTGAAGTGACTTAACATCAAACTGCTTCTTCTCAAGGAGTGCACGGATACCTTCTGCACTTGCCTTTGCAGCAGCCATTGTTGTGATATAAGTGATTCTATGCTTGATAGCAGCCTTTCTGATATAACTGTCATCATGAACACTTGTCTTACCATTGGGTGTATTGACAAGCATCTGAATCTCGCCGTTTGCAATCTGGTCTGCAATGTTAGGACGACCCTCATACATCTTACAGATTCTCTCGCAAGGAATACCAGCAGCAGTAATCACATCATAGCATCCGCCTGTTGCAATAATCTTAAAACCAAGGTCATTGAATGCTGTTGCGATTTCAACAAGCTCTGGCTTATCTCTGTCACATACGCTAAGGAGCACAGTACCCTCTGTGGGAAGCTTTATCTGAGTTGCTTCCTGAGCCTTATAATAAGCCTCACCGAAGGAAGATGACATACCCAAAACCTCGCCTGTGGAACGCATTTCAGGACCAAGAACAGGGTCAACCTCCTGGAACATATTGAACGGGAATACAGCTTCCTTTACACCGTAATGAGTAATAACCTTGTCTCTCAGGTCAGCCACAGGAGAAGGATTACCTGTAAACTCAGAAGTCATGATTTCAGTTGCAATCTTAACCATGTTGATGCTACAAACCTTGGATACCAGCGGAACTGTTCTGGATGCTCTGGGGTTAGCTTCCAGTACATATACAGTATCACCCTCAATAGCATACTGCATATTCATAAGACCGCGAACGTTCATTTCAACGGCAATCTTTCTTGTATAATCCTTGATTGTTTCAATCATCTCGGGAGAAAGATTCTTAGCAGGCAGGATACAAGCAGAGTCACCGGAGTGAATACCTGCAAGCTCGATATGTTCCATTACAGCAGGAACAAAGCAAGTTGTGCCATCGGAAATAGCATCTGCCTCGCATTCAGTAGCGTGGTTGAGGAAACGGTCAATAAGGATAGGTCTGTCAGGTGTAACGCCAACAGCTGCTGACATATATACACGGAGCATTTCGTCATCGTGTACGATTTCCATACCTCTGCCACCAAGAACGTAAGAAGGACGTACCATTACGGGATAACCGATTCTGTTTGCGATTTCCAATGCCTCTTCAACGTTTACAGCCATGCCAGCCTCAGGCATAGGAATTCCCAACTTATCCATCATTGCACGGAAATGGTCTCTATCCTCAGCAAGGTCGATGGTTTCGGGAGTAGTGCCAAGGATATTTACACCGTTCTTCTTCAAGTCTGCAGCCAAATTCAGAGGTGTCTGACCACCGAACTGTGCAATAACGCCGATGGGCTTTTCCTTGTCATGAATGGAAAGAACATCTTCAAGCGTCAGAGGCTCAAAGTAGAGCTTATCTGATGTATCATAGTCAGTGGAAACGGTCTCAGGGTTACAATTTACGATAATTGATTCAAAGCCCATAGCCTTAAGTGCCAGTGCTGCATGAACGCAACAATAGTCAAACTCAATGCCCTGACCGATTCTGTTAGGACCGCCGCCCAGAATCATAATCTTCTTCTTATCAGATACAGGACTCTTGTCCTCGGACAGGTGGTAGGTAGAATAGTAGTAAGCAGCATTATCTGTACCGCTTACGTGTACGCCTTCCCATGCCTCGCGGATGTTGTATTCATAACGCTTATTACGGATTTCCTCTTCCGACACTTCCAAAATCTGGCTAAGATATCGATCGCTGAAACCATCAAGCTTTGCCTGATAAAGAGCTTCCTTTGCAGGGACTGCACCCTTATTTGCAGCAAGTGCCTCCTCTTCGTCCAGAATTTCCTTCATCTGCTGGAGGAACCAGTGCTTAATTTTAGTAAGTTCAAAGATTTCATCAATGGTTGCACCCTTACGCATTGCTTCATAGATGATGAACTGACGCTCACTTGAAGGATAACGAAGCTTTGCAAGCAGTTCTTCCTTTGTAAGGCTGTTGAAGTCCTTAGCAAAGCCCAGACCATATCTGCCAATTTCAAGGCTTCTGATTGCCTTCTGGAAAGCTTCCTTATAGGTCTTGCCGATACTCATTACTTCGCCTACAGCTCTCATCTGTGTACCGAGCTTGTCCTCAGAGCCCTTGAACTTCTCAAACGCCCAACGTGCAAACTTAATTACAACATAATCGCCTCCGGGAACATACTTATCAAGAGTACCATACTTACCGCAGGGAATATCTTTCAGTGTCAGACCACACGCCAACAGTGCAGATACAAAAGCGATGGGGAAACCTGTTGCCTTGGATGCAAGTGCAGAAGAACGTGAAGTACGAGGGTTAATTTCGATAACAACGATTCTGCCTGAAACGGGGTCATGTGCAAACTGGCAATTACAGCCGCCGATAACCTCAATAGCTTCAATAATCTTATAGGACTGTTCCTGAAGCTTATCTTGTATCTCCTTTGAGATTGTCAGCATAGGAGCACTACAGAAGGAGTCACCTGTATGAACACCGATGGGGTCAATATTTTCAATGAAGCAAACAGTAATCTTGTTGTTTTCTGCGTCACGTACTACTTCAAGCTCAAGTTCTTCCCAACCGCTGATGCACTCTTCAACAAGTACTTGTCCTACAAGGCTTGCTTGAAGACCTCTCGCACATACAACCTTCAGCTCATCAACATTGTAAACCAGACCACCGCCTGCGCCGCCCATTGTGTAGGCAGGACGGAGAACAACGGGATACTTCAGCTTGTCGGCAATAGCCATTGCCTCTTCTACGGTATAAGCTACTTCGCTACGAGCCATCTCAATGCCCAGCTTATCCATAGTATTCTTAAATTCGATGCGGTCCTCGCCTCTTTCGATAGCATCAACCTGTACACCGATTACCTGTACATTGTACTTGTCAAGAACGCCTGCTTTTGCAAGCTCTGAACAAAGATTCAAACCTGACTGACCACCAAGGTTAGGCAGGAGTGCATCGGGACGTTCCTTCTCAATTATCTGAGTAAGTCTGCCCAGATTAAGCGGCTCTATATAAGTGATGTCCGCTACATCTGAATCCGTCATGATTGTAGCCGGGTTAGAATTAACCAGTACGATCTCATATCCGAGCTGACGCAGTGCCTTACACGCCTGTGTACCCGAATAGTCGAATTCGCAAGCCTGACCGATAATAATCGGACCGGATCCAATAATCATAATCTTGTTAATGTCTTCTCTTTTTGGCATAATACTCTCCAGACCCGTGCTTTAAATGCACGTTAGTTATTTGCCGTTTCTTTAACTCGGCATTTTTCCCTTCTTTATATAATAACACAAATAATTACTTTTTGCAAGATGTATTTTCAAAAAATCCCGATTTGTAACAGAATTTTTTCATCTTGCTAAAGCCCAGTCACAGTTTAAGCTAGGCAAAAAGTACTTTACCGCACAAAGCAGTCCCCCGACTGTATCAAGGGACTGCTGTAATGTACTATATATTACAGCAATTTAGCACGAAGCTCATCATTACTCAGGGGTGAAAGATACGCCGGAGCAATATCAAAAGCTGTCTTGCAGCCAACAGCACCCTCAGCCTTCAGGCGAGAAAGAGCTCTTGCATAGGCAACAAGTACACTTGCTGTAAATTCAGGATTGGACTCAAGCTTCAGAGAATATTCAATCATCTGATGGGTCTTTTCGCCGTCACCTGTTTTGCCGCTTCTCATAACGAAGCCACCATGAGGCATTGTGTTATGATTTGCGTCAAATTCATCTTCACTTATAAAATTAACAGTGGTGTTGTATTCATCAAAATAGTTTTTGAGGTTCTTGATGGTGTTTGCAATCTTCTCCTTGTCAGCACCCTCTTCGGCAACGACAAAACAAACTCTCTCGTGCTTTTCACGTGTGGAAAGCTCGGGCTGAGAGCCTGATCTTACAGCGTCCATAGCAGCATCAACAGGAACCGTATACTGGATACCCTTCTTTACGCCTTCTACTCTTCTAATTGCATCGGAATGTCCCTGACTTACGCCCTTGCCCCAGAATGTATATGTCTTTCCATTAGGGAGAATGGACTCTGCATAGAGACGATTCAGTGAAAACAGACCCGGATCCCATCCTAAGGAGATAAGAGCAACGGTGTCGTTTTCCTTGCAAACTTTATCAACGTTTGCAAAATGTTCGGGAATACGCGCATGTGTGTCAAAGCTGTCAATTACATTGAAATGTTTTGCAAGCGCAGGAGTCTGATTCGGAAGATCTGTCGCGCTTCCGCCACAGATAATCAGCACATCAATTTTATCCTGCATTTCCATAAGCGAATCCATGTGATAAACGGAAATACCTTCTGTAAGAAGCTTTACCGTCTCAGGAGAACGTCTTGTGAATACGCCGACCAGCTCCATATCTTTATTCTGTCTGATAGCCAGTTCAACGCCCTTGCCCAGGTTACCGTAACCCGCAATGCCAATTCTGATTCTTTCCATTGATAGTACCTCCGTAAAAAAATTTTTTTACGCTTTATATTATACCACATCTGCGTCTCTTTGTAAAGAAAAAGTTTCCCTTAAAAAACTTATTTATTTTTAGTGAAGGTAGTATGCTTTAGCTCCGTGACTGCTTAGACTCATATTTATATTGTCCTCTGAAACATTAATCTTTTCTCCGCTCCAGAGTTCACAACAGCTTACAAAACCATCAATTTCACAGTCAGAAAGGGATACCTCAATTTTGCTTTCACTGTCACCTGTATTGAACACAGCAATAAACTGTCCACCTTCAGAGCATACCGCTGTCCATAGAATATGCTCTATTCCATTTATATCACGTCTCCAAACCTGATGTGAATGGCGGGCTGTACGGTGCATTCGGAGAATCTCAGTGTTGGTGATGAGGCTCATTGTAAAATCGTCAAAACTTGTCATTTCTCCACCTATCATAAGCGGGGAACGGAAGATGCTCCAGAGGGTCATCATAGTAATCTGTTCGTTCTCGGTAAAATTGGTTCGGATTGAGGAGTGATAATCCTGCTTAATAGGACCAATAGGCAACATATCAGCATCAGGATAACAGCCGTTTCCTGTGTGAGTACACCACTTCTCAGCACGGGAGAACATTTCATACAAAAGCTTCCAGTCGTCCCAGAAATCATCGGTTATACGCCACATATTGGCTGTCTGTTTATATATCTCTGCCTTTTCAAGAATTGCGGGACCAGGTGACAGACTGAGTACCATATTTCTGCCACAACTTCTGAGCGAATTACTCAGCATAACAAGCTCTGCCTCTTCATGAGGAAGTTCTCTTGCAATATCGTCACATTTTATAAAGTCAACGCCCCATGAAGCATACAATCTAAAAATACTTTCATAGTAGGCACGTGCGCCCTCTTTTTCGGGATTGATGCCATACATATCAGTGTTCCAGTGACATATGCTGGAGGTTTTAGCGATTTCTCTTGCGGTTTTATCGCTACCAATTATCTTGCAGTTTCGGTGTACAGCCTGTCTCGGGATACCTCTCATGATATGGATTCCGAATTTAAGACCCAGTGAATGGATATATTCTGCGAGAGGTGCAAAGCCTTTCCCGTTTGCGGCGGAAGGAAAACGATTTTCCGCAGGCATAAGACGTCCATACTCATCCATGCACAAGTCCGCAAATGGATTATACTCATGTGATACGGCGTTTGGCTCATACCACTGTATATCCACAACTACATATTCCCAGCCGTACTTTTTCAGATTTTTCGCCATGAAATCTGCGTTTTTACGTACTATTTCCTCGTTTACAGCTGCACCGTAACAGTCCCAGCTGTTCCATCCCATTGGTGCTGTTTTCATTATAAATACTCCTTTCTTCGTTATGGTCTTGCCAGAAACTCTGCGGCTTCTCTTACTCTGATTAAAGTGTCCCTGTCTGATACAGCAGGTGTAACATCGGTGTTCCCACTGCAAATCATCGGAAAAACGTCGTATACATTTATATACGACAGAATCTCAGAAGCTGTTTGATAAGCTCTGCACGGGTCACCGGTTCCACCACCGACAAGAATTACCACGCCTTTTTTACGTGAAAGAAATGGTTCCTCTCCCCTGTATCTTCGGGCAGAAAAATAAGTTTGAAATCTGCTTAGAACACCTAAAAGCTGACCTGTAAGCTCAGAATAATACACTGGCGAGGCTATTACTACATTGTCACAGGTTTTAAGGTATTCGTACACATCCTGCATATCATCGTTTATTACACATCCCTCATTTTTACGGCAAGCACGACAATCAATGCACGATGCAATACGATTATCATAGGCGTTTACAATTTTCACATCACCCATAAGACGCTCCAGGAGAAAATTAATAATTGCTGCGGTATCACCGTTTTTTCTCGGTGAGCCGTTGAATATCAGTGTTTTCACAGTACCACCTCTCTATAAGATATACTTACATTTTATCATGTTAAAAAGTCCCTGTCAATGATACCGCAGAATTTCGAAAACAATTGTCTGGTATCTGTAAACAGCCGTCTCTCCTATTGCATTTTACGCTAACTTGTGATATAATAAATCTACAATAAATGAAAAGGATAATCACTATGGACAGAGCTAATGAAATAGAACTCTCTATCTGCAAAAAATTCAAAAAAACTATCTGGAATCGCTTTATTATGAGCATCAAAGAATACAAGCTCATTGAAGAGGGAGACAAAATTGCTGTGTGTATCTCAGGAGGCAAAGACTCCATGCTTATGGCAAAATGTATTCAGCGTCTCCAACGTTACAGCGATGTACCCTTTGAAGCGGAGTATCTCGTAATGGACCCGGGCTACAACTCCGAAAACCGTCAGATGATTGAGAAAAACGCACGTACTCTTGGCATACCTATAAAAATATTTGAAAGCACAATATTTGACGCTGTAGCTGACATACAGGACAGTCCTTGCTATCTCTGTGCACGTATGCGCCGCGGTTACCTCTACAGTCATGCAAAAACTCTTGGTTGCAACAAAATTGCCCTCGGGCATCACTTTGATGATGTCATTGAAACTATTCTCATGGGTATGCTCTATGGCGCACAGACTCAAACCATGATGCCTAAGCTTCACAGTTCTAACTTTGAGGGAATGGAGCTTATCCGTCCTCTTTACATGGTAAAAGAAGCAGATATTCTGGCGTGGCAGAAATACAACAATCTAGAGTTTATACAGTGCGCTTGCCGGTTTACCGAAAACTACGTTGACTATGAAAATGGCGGTTCAAACTCCAAACGTCAGGAAATGAAGAAGCTCATTACTTATTTCCGTACCATAAATCCGAATATTGACATAAACATTTTCAGAAGCGTGGAAAATGTAAACCTTGACACAATAATCTCCTACCACAAGGGTAATAATTACACCCATTTTCTTGATGATTACCACGACAAAGAGAAAGGCGGCGAAAAGTAATGGCTGACTGGCTTTCACGTACCGAAATGCTTCTTGGCAGTAATGCTATAGAAAAACTCAGAAATGCATCTATTGCAGTGTTCGGAATTGGCGGTGTGGGGGGATATACGGTAGAAGCCCTGGCACGAAGCGGCGTAGGTACAATACACGTTATCGACAACGACGATATCGCTCTCACCAACCTTAACCGTCAGATAATCGCTACACGTGACACCCTGGGTATGAAAAAGGTAACGGCAGCAAAAGCGCGTATTCTTTCAATCAACCCTATGTGCAAAGTTGTAACTCACGACATATTCTATATGCCAGAAACGGCTGATGAATTTGATTTTACAGAGTTTGACTATGTGGTTGATGCTATTGACACAGTTACAGGCAAAATTGCTCTTGTAATGCAGGCTCAAAAATCCGCCACCCCTATTATTTCATCTATGGGCACAGGCAACAAGCTTGACCCGTCTGCGTTTGAAGTTTCCGACATCTATAAGACTTCGGTTTGTCCTCTGGCTAAAATAATGCGCCACGAGCTTAAAAAGCGCGGCATTAAGAAGCTAAAGGTCGTATACTCAAAGGAACTGCCTGCTACTCCCAAATGTGAACCAGATGAAACAGTTTTTAAAAAGCGTGTACCGGCAAGCAGTGCATTTGTACCACCAGTTGCAGGTTTGATTATTGCAGGCGAGGTTATAAAGGATATTGTTAACAAGGCATAATTTTAGCCGATACCTTTTGAGGTATCGGCTTTCTTGTTATGACAGTAGCACAAGCTTATTTTTTCTGATTCTTACAAAAAGCAGTACAGAGACTATCGCTGAGAGAAACTCCGCTATGGGGAACGCTGTCCAGACCGTCCAGGAAAGGTCTGCATTTTCTTTAGCAAAGCCTGCAAAAAGAAGTACAAAGGGGAATATGAATACAACCTGTCGGCATATAGAAACAATAAGAGATTCCATACCGCCGTTAAGTGCTTGGAATACACCCTGAAATGCTACGTTTGCTCCTGCAAATATAAAAGAAATTGAAATAATCCTCATAGCACTTATACATAATGTCTGGGTTTCACCTGAAAGCCCGAATGCAGCTGAAAACGGCGTAGCAAAGATATCAAGTACAACTGTACCGAGAAGCATGATAACGGTTGTATAAAGTAAACCGTATTTCACAGTATCATACACTCTATTCCTGCTGCCCATACCGAAGTTAAAGGCAGTGATTGGCATAATTGCATCACGTATGCCAAAGGCTGCAAAAAGCAAAAACTGCTGTATCTTATAGAATAGACCGTAGGCTGTTACCATAGATTCGCTTATACCGCCTAGTATTACGTTCAGTCCATAGGTCATAACAGACATCAGTGCCTGAGAAATAATCGCAGGAAAGCCAATCATATATATAAGCTTGATTATTTCAAGGGATGGCTTCATATAACAAAGCTTTCCCGAAACCGCCTTGTTAACCTTTGCATTAAGTGTAAAAGCTACTACAAAGGATACAATCTGACCAATTACAGTTGCATAGGCAGCACCCTTTACACCCAGCTCAGGACAGCCAAGGAGACCATATATCATAATCGGGTCAAGAATAACGTTTACTACAGCACCGGAGATCTGAGCTACTGTTGAACATACGGAATGACCTGTTGCCTGCAAAAGCTTCTCATAAATTGAAAAGAATACTATACCGGGTGAAACGATGCAACATATAGAGAGGTACTCTTCAGCCATACTTGCAATAATAGCATTTTTAGTCTGTATTCCTATGTAGAATTTTACACCGAATATGCCGAAAAGCAGAAACAATACATACATCACCACCGCAAGGAAAATCGCATTGCCTGCGGCTCTGTTGGCACGTTCACTGTCGCCTTGTCCCAGAGACTTTGCTACCAGTACATTCATACCAACACCTGTACCGATTCCTATTGCTACCATAAGCATCTGTGCAGGGAATGCAAGGGTAAGTGCGTTTAGGGCTAATTCACCGTTTACAGGCATATTCGCCACAAACGCACTGTCCACTATGTTATACACCGCCTGAAGCACCATGGAAAGTATCATCGGTGCGCCCATAGTTAACATAAGCTTGCCTACGGGCATTACTGCCATTTTGTTATTACTCATTATATTTACCTCTTTCAGACAAAAAAATAATGTGTGGCTTCTGCGATCGGATTTACGCAAGTGCCACACATCTTTTTTATCATATCATATTTTCTAATTTCTGTCAAAGGATGTTTTTCACAAATATTTTGACCATTTCACTATCAGATTTCGGACTTATACGTAACCCACCAGAGAGGAAATCAAAATCGCCACCAAGAATATAGGACAAACATACTTTATCATGATTCTGTAGAGAGTCTTTGACTTAAACTTCGCAGTCTGCTCAATCTCGTCCTCTATAGTCTTTGTCTTAATTACATACGCCACAAAAAGGCATGTGAGAAGTGCCACTATAGGCATCATAATATTGTTGCTGAGGAAGTCGAAAAAGTCAAGAATCTGTTTTCCGAAGATATGAACATTGTTCCAGAGTCCGTAGCCTATGGATGATGGAATTGCAAAAAGCATTGTACCAATCATTACAAGGATGCAGAGAAGTTTACGGTTTATCTTGAACTTATCCTGGAAGATGGAGACTACCGTTTCCATAAGTGAAATAGAAGAGGTCAGCGCTGCAAAAAGTACCAGTACAAAGAATACTATGCCCACTACACTTCCGCCTGGCATTGTATTAAACACCTTTGGGAGAGTTACGAACATAAGTCCCGGACCCTGTCCCAATGCAGAGGAGTCACCGCCTGAGAATGCAAACACCGCAGGAATAATCATAAGTCCTGCAAGAAATGCAACAGCTGTATCAAATATCTCAATCTGACGAACAGAACTTTCAAGATTCTCTTTTTTAGGCATATATGAACCATATGTAATCATAATACCCATAGCAATGGACATTGAGTAGAAAAGCTGTCCCATGGCCGCAACTGCCGTTTTCAGTGAAAAGTTACTAAAATTAGGGATTAGATAGTATTTTACGCCCTCCATTGCACCGTCAAGTGTAAGACCATAAATTGAAATTCCCACCGTCAGAACTAAAAGAACAGGCATGAGGATTTTACTGATATTCTCAATACCTTTCTGTACGCCCATAAGCACTACTGCCGCTGTCAGGAAAATGTAAATCGCCGCAAAGATAAGAGGTGAAGCTGTTGAGCCTATGAAATTATTAAAGAATCCGTCTGCCGCTGCCTGAGAGCCTTGCCCCATAACAAAGGTTACGCCGTATTTGATAACCCAACCACCGATTACACAATAATATGGCAGAATTATCATAGGAACTGCGGAAACAAGATATCCTATAGGTGTACCCTTCTTATTGAGGGATTTAAATGCCTCAATAGGGCTTTTGCCTGTTTTTCTGCCGATGGCAATTTCTGTTATCATAAGTGAAAAGCCAAAGGTTACTACTAGCACAAGATATACTAGCAGGAAGATACCACCGCCATACTGTGCTGCAAGATATGGGAATCTCCAAATGTTGCCAAGACCCACAGCCGAGCCTGCAGCTGCAAGTATAAAGCCGATTCTACTGGAAAATCCGGTTTTTTCTGTACTCATACTTTCATCTCCTTATTTTTATTGGTTTAAGTACAATTATTAATTATACCCGATTTTCCATTACTTGTCAACTACCATGCAATTTTAATCTCAGCATTGCCGCTTACCGTTTTTACATAGCATTTTCCGTCACCGCTGTCATCAGGCAGACGAATATTTCCGCTTGTTGTCTTGTAAGAAAAATTCTTTCCTGTTGAAAGAATCCCTTCTATGTCACCGCTGACAGTTTCAAAGCTTATATCCTTGCTGTCACCACGCATAAATTCAATGTCACCGCTTACCGCAGTGGCTGTCAGCATATTCTCAGCATACACCTCTTCAAGCTCTATATCTCCGCTAGTGGTTTTGAAAGACAACTTATCTGCGCCGATTTTCTCAACAACTACATCACCACTGGTTGACTGGATATGGGCTGTTGCAGCCATTGAATCATATACATTCACATCACCGCTTGTGGTCTTTGCATTGAATTCTCCCTCTGAATCTATACGATAACACCACACTTCACCGCTGTTTGAGCTTACATTCACCTTATTCGCCTTTCCCTCAACAGTTACATCTCCACTTGTTGAACACACAGTCAGGCTCTCAGTATCTGTGTTTACACTTATATCTCCGCTAGCAGACTTTATCTCAGCATTCTTCAACACATCTGCAAGAAATTCAATGTCTCCGCTTGAACTCCTCACCGCAGCGTCCTCAAAAGAAAAATCACCGTTTATACATGTATCTCCACTTGCTGATGATATACTGAGCTTTTCATATTCTGTCTCAGGAAGAAATACAGTAATTCTCGGAGTCCGATATCCAAAATATACGCCTATACTTTCATACCATTTTCTTTTGTCAATACGGTTTATATAGAGTGTGCTGTCCCGTACTTCTGCTTCTGTTACAATGTTCTTCTCATCTACACTTTCTATTCTGCACTCGCCGTTTTCAGACTTTATAAACTGTACGTCACATTCAACGCTGTCTATGTCTATATTCTCAAAGCTTTTTTCTATATTTATGGTGTTTAAAACAGCCTCAGGTGTATGAAACAGTACAGTGCCATTCACAGCAACCGCTGCACCCGTCAGAATCACACCCAGACCAATAAGTGAACATGCCGTAATAATTGCAATTTTCTTTACCTTATTCATTACGCCTTCTCCTTTCCTTTGAAGAGTGATACTATTCCTTTAGTCATTTTTACTGTGAATATCGCCGTAACCTTTACAAGCAAGTTGCATGGGAATATGAGTAGTACACCCAGACCAAGAATTATAAAACCCGAACCCAAAATAAACGTCCCCTGTCCGGGTTGTATTGAAATGTACAAAGCCCCTGCTGACACAAGACACGCTAAACCCGATACGATAAGCGATACGGATACCGCATAAAATGCAATTACAACAGACCAGATTACAATATACACAGCAAAGATTATTGCAAATGCTGCTGCCAAAAGTGAAAACCACAGTGGAAATCCAAGAACTATCAGTACAATCTGCCATGCCTTTATGGGAGATTTTGTCTTGGTTGGCATACCCGCCCGAACTGGCTGTTCAGCATATATCTGTGCAGCAATATCATCAATAGAGCCGATGGCTGCTACAGCTTCGTCCTCGGCTAAACCGTCCTCAATGCGGTCATCTATCATTTCACAATAATAATCAACCGACACTGCCGTGTTTTCACGAGGTATATCGCCGAGACGACTGTATAATGCCTCTATAAATTCATTCTTGTTCATGTGATTTCATCCTCTCTCAGTACAAAATTATAAATTGAAACAATCTCATTCCACTCTTCTCTAAAGGCCTCAATTCGCCTGAGTCCTGCTTCAGTTATATGGTAATATTTTCGCAGCCTGCCGTTATATTCTACTGAACGCACAGTCAGCATTTCCGCACTCTCAAGCCGTCTTAGTATGGGATAGAGCGTTGATTCGGATATTTCAACGTAGGGCTTTATATCCTTTATTATCTGGTAACCATATGAATCAGCATTCTTTATTGCTGCCAGAACACATACCTCCAGAAGTCCTCGTTTAAGCTGTATATCCATCGTTATACCTCCCTTTACATTATACTATATCACACATAGTATAATTTGTCAAGAGGTATTATAAAAAAATCGCTGCAATTTGATTTGCAGCGATTTGCTATTACTTCTGTTCGTTTAAAAAGGTATCTTCAAGCCACTTTATCATAGCGTCATAACCCTCCTGGGTAAGAGGGAACTCCTCTGTTATCTCTATCTCCGCTTTATCGGAGCATATCATTCCATGCCATATCTGTACTTTCAGTTTTTCTCCCGGTGTGATTTTAAAGTTGAATGTCTGATTCTTACTTCCTGTATACACGTTCGTCGACTCAAAGTAATAGAGCCGTGGAATGTCAAAAATTTTTGATACAGGCACTGCCATAATTATTCACCATTCTCTTTCTTTATAATTTCAATAACATTACTGAGACTCCTCACACAGTCCCAGAGAAGAGGTTTCAGCATTTCGTCCGGCTCTGTAAGATCCGGGATCATAATAGGCTTACAACCCGCAGTAAATGCTGCAATTATGCCGTTTGGCGAATCTTCAAGAGCGATGCAGACATTTGGCTCAAGTGAAAGAGTTGCTGCCGCTTTTTTGTATATATCAGGCGAAGGCTTACCGTATTCAATAGAGTCTCCGCCTACAACCTCAGAAAACATATCTATAAGTCCAATGTTACGAAGATGTACTTTAGCGTCTTCTCTGGGTGTTGCAGTTGCAACTGCTGTAAGCACACCTTTTTCCTTACAATAACTTAAAAGCTCGTAAGCACCGGGTTTAAGCTTTATACCATCTCTTTCAAAAGCAATGCGAATAAGTTCTCTTCGTCTTGCACGTACAGCATGGTAGTCAAACTCCTCTCCAAGTGCTTTTTTCAGATAACGTTCAGCGTATCTTGCAGCCAAACTGCGTATAGCAAGGGCATGGCGGGGTTTCATGGAGAAGCCAAACTCTGCGGCACTCTCCATCCAGTATTTAAAGTAGTACTTCTCCGTATCAAGAAGAAGTCCATCCATATCAAAAAGTATTCCTTTTATCATTTTCAAGCACTCCTTTATACTATCATTGTACACATTTTCCTCATTCTTGTCAAGTGATATGCCATTTATAAATATTCCTATTTCCCACTTGCAAAATTATATATTTTATAGTATAATAGTTATCATCACCGAAAAATGAGAAACAGAGAGCCGCACCTGCTGTATAGCTACAGCCAGAATGGTGCAGATTGGAGAAATAAACAATGAGCATAAACGAATCAGAAATAATCAGACTGCCTGTGGTGGCAATGCGCGGAGTTGTTGTATTTCCGGAAATGGTAATGCACTTTGACGTGGCAAGAGATAAGTCCATTGCCGCTGTTACCAAGGCTTATGAAAACAATAAACGCATATTTCTCACAGCGCAGAAGGACATCTTTGTTGAAGAACCCCAAGCAAGTGACCTTTACACCTACGGTGTTATTGCCGAGGTAAGGCAGATTCTCAAAACACCAGACGGTATTATGAGAGTGCTGGTTGAGGGTATCAAAAAGGCTAAGCTACACGAACTCTACATAAATAAAAAATATCTTGAAGCAGATGTTGAGGATGTCCCCTACAGAAGCCGTGCTAAAAACGACCCTGTTGAGCTTGAATCCATAATCAGATCGGTAAAGGATCTCTTTGAACAGTACAGCCAGCTTTTTCCACGTATGCCTAAGGAGCTTATGATTGCTGTTATGTGTCAGGATGATCCCTATAAGCTTTTCAATAGCATTGTTTTCAATATCAGCCTTGACTATAGAGACAAGCAGCAGTTTCTTGAGGAAAATAACATCCTGAAACGTCTCAACCTCCTCTATGCCGCTCTTCTCAAGGAAACAGAGGTACTCTCCCTTGAACACGAAATCCAGGAACTTGCCCGTGAGGGTATGGACAAAGGTCAGCGTGAATACTATCTCCGCGAACAGATGCGGGCTATTGCAAGTCAACTGGGTGAAGAGGACGAGCAAGAGGATATGTACGAATATCTGGAAAAGATTCAGTCCCTGGGGCTTTCTGAAAAGGACACAGAAAAGCTTACAAAGGAAGCTGAACGTCTCGGCAAGCTTCCACCTGCTTCTCAAGAGTCATTTGTAATCAGAAGCTACCTGGATACGGTACTTGCGCTCCCTTGGAATAATTCCTCCAAAATAAAGGTTGACATCGAAAAATCAAGAACTGTTCTTGACAAGGATCACTATGGTATGGAAAAAGTAAAGGAACGTGTATTGGAAAGTATTTCCGTTCATGCACTGCTTCCAGACGTTACAGGACAGATTATATGTTTAGTAGGTCCCCCCGGCGTTGGTAAAACTTCTATCGGACGTTCCATTGCGAAATCTCTGGGACGAAAGTATGAGCGTATTTCCTTGGGCGGTGTACGTGACGAATCCGATATACGTGGTCACAGAAAGACCTATATCGGTGCAATGCCTGGCAGAATTATTGACGCTCTCACAAGAGCCGGTACAAATAACCCGCTGATTCTTCTTGATGAAATCGACAAGATGAGTAGCGATTTCAAAGGTGACCCTTCCGCCGCTATGCTTGAAGTTCTCGACAGCGAACAGAACAAAACTTTTCGTGACCACTACATTGAGGTTCCATTTGACCTGAGCAAGGTTCTCTTCATTGCAACCGCCAATACACTCGACACTATTCCTACTCCCCTACTTGACCGTATGGAAGTTATTGAGCTTGGCAGTTATACGCTTGAGGAGAAGTTCCACATTGCCAAAGAGCATCTCTTTACAAAGCAGCTTAAAAAGCACGGTCTTAAAGCTAATCAGATGAAAATGCGAGATGATGCTTACTACACCCTTATTGACAGCTATACAAGTGAAGCAGGTGTCAGAGAACTGGAAAGACATATTGCTTCTCTTTGCAGAAAAGCTGCCAAAACTATTGTTTCAGGAGAGAAAAAGAGCATTACATTTAATGAAAAGAACCTAGAGAGCTTTATAGGTCCTAAGAAATACAAGAAGGATGAACAGTTGGGCGAAAACACCGTTGGTCTGGTAAATGGTCTGGCGTGGACATCGGTTGGCGGTGTGCTTCTTCCAATGGAGGTAATTCACCTGAGAGGCAAGGGAAATGTGGAAATCACAGGTTCTCTGGGCGATGTTATGAAGGAAAGCGCAAAAATCGCTGTAAGCTATGTGAGAAGCGTTGCTGAGAAATACGGCATCGACCCCATGTTCTACGAAAATCGTGATATTCACATCCACGCACCTGAAGGTGCTGTACCCAAGGATGGACCCTCGGCAGGCGTTACTATGGTAACAGCTATGATTTCCGCTCTGTCAGGTATACCTGTAAGAAGCGATGTTGCCATGACAGGTGAAATCACGCTTCATGGTAAGGTTCTACCCATAGGTGGTCTCCGTGAAAAATCTATGGCGGCATATAAAAACGGCATACGCACAGTAATCATACCTGAAAAGAACGTCCCCGACCTTTATGAGGTTGATGAAATAGTCAAAGAAAATGTGAAATTTATTCCTGCTAAAACTCTTGATACCGTACTCAGAAACGCACTTGCATATGAGCACACAGCCCTTACCCGTGATAATGAAGACAAAGATATTTCAGGTGTAATCCCACCCGACACGAAAACCCCGTCCAAGCCCTTAGCTTACGTATGATGAGGAGGACATAATGAATTTTAATCTTGCATCTTTTGAGGCATCTTATGGTTTATTTTCCCAGATACCACCCTGCAATTCTATTGAAATTGCCTTTGCGGGACGTTCCAACGTAGGAAAATCTACTCTTATAAATAAAATCTTCAACCGAAAATCTCTTGCAAGAGTCAGTGCCGTTCCCGGCAAGACTGCTACTATCAACTTCTACAAGGTTGACCCTATCAGAATTGTTGATCTGCCTGGTTATGGCTATGCTAAGGTTGCCAAGACAGAAAAGCATCGCTGGGCAGATTTGATTGAGGGCTATCTTGATTCTGACAGAGATTTAAGGCTTATCTTCTTGCTTATAGATATGCGCCATGCACCGTCCAAGGACGACCTGCACATGATTGATTATCTTATTGAACGTGAACTTCCCTTTGTTATCATTCTCACAAAGGCTGATAAGCTTAAACCCACTGAGCGCAAGCGCAGAATGGCGGCATTCACAGAGGAGATACCCTATTTTGACGAAATACACGTTGTCCCGTTCTCTTCAATGACAAGAGAAGGTGTTGACGAAATCAGAAATATTGTAACAGACATCGCTGAAAATAATGACGATGAACAGGACGATTGAAAGGAAGTTTAAAAAATGTTTGTATCCGAAAATCTTGATGTAAACAGCATGGGGCACCTTACGATAGGTGGTGCTGATACTGTTTCTCTGGCTGAAACCTATGGCACTCCACTTTATGTAGTAGATGAAAATCAGGTTCGCAAGCACTGCAGAAGCTTCAAAGAGAGCATTGACCGTTTCTATGACGGTAATGGTCTGGTATGCTATGCAAGCAAAGCGTTTTCTTGCAAGGAAATGTACCGTATTGTTGCAAGTGAGGGCTTAGGTGTTGACGTTGTATCAGACGGTGAGCTATACACAGCCATCATAGCAGGTACCGACCCCGCTAAAATCTGCTTTCACGGAAATAACAAGACTGTACAGGAACTTGAAATGGCTCTTGAATATGGCGTTGGTAGAATCGTAGCCGATAACATCTACGAAATGAAAACCCTTGACAGACTTTGCAGCGAGAAGAACCAAAAGGCAAACATTCTTCTCCGTATCAAGCCCGGTGTTGACGCTCACACTCACGATTTTATCCGTACAGGTCAGATTGACAGCAAATTTGGCTTTGCACTGGAGACCGGCGAGGCTTTTGAAGCTGTAAAGTTCGCACTCAACTGTGATAATCTGAATTTCACAGGTATCCACTGTCACATCGGTTCTCAGATTTTGGATACCCAGGGCTTTGAAGCTGCGGCTGAGGTTATGCTTACCTTTATCAAGAAGCTCCGTGATGAGCTTAATGCAGATGTGCGTGACCTGAACCTTGGCGGCGGTTTTGGTATTCAGTATACTGAAAAAGATGACCCGCTGCCCTATGAGGCATTCATGGAATCTGTTTCCGTTATAGTTCACAATTTCTGTGAAAAAAACAATATGGCTCTCCCCTTTATTATAATTGAACCCGGCCGTTCCATTGCAGCTCCCGCAGGCATTACACTCTACACGGTTGGCGGAAAGAAGATTATTCCCGATATCCGTACCTATGTTTCCATAGATGGCGGTATGTGCGACAATCCACGATACATCATGTATCAGGCTGACTACACTGCTCTCATTGCCAACAAGGCAGATAAACCTAAGGACACAACTGTTACTATAGCAGGCAAGTGCTGTGAAAGCGGCGACCTTATCGGTGAAAATATGCCTCTCCAGGAATGTGAACCCGGCGACATTCTGGCTGTATGTGCTACAGGTGCTTACAACTACTCTATGTCCTCAAATTACAACAGACTGCGTAAGCCTGCTGTTGTATTCGTAAAGAACGGAGAAACTCGACTTGCCGTTAAACGTGAAACTCTGGAGGATATAATCCGAAACGATATATAATCTATCCCATAAAACAAGCAAATCCACACTGAAATAACAGTGTGGATTTTTTTCATGGTTGTATTTCAGTAAAAAAGAAGCGGCAATGCCTCAAAAAAGCACTGCCGCCTTATTAGGGAGAAGATATGATTATATAAGCCTTAAAAAATGGCTTTAACAATTCGCATACAAAAGTTTTTTCATGACAATCAGATCAAATATGTTTACCTTACCATCTCCGTTTATATCACCTGCCGCCTTATCATCAAGGTCACACATACGAATAATGTACTTCTGAGTCGCTACTATGTCAAGGAGAGTAAATGTACCATCCTTATTTACATCGCCTATAATCTTTACAGGCTGAATGGGTTCGGTTGTTGTTGTCTGAGCCGGCTCTGTTATGGTTTCCTTTACGAAAACTACATAGTTTACACACTTACTGGATTGAACATTACCTGATAGAGTTACTGTCTCCCCTGCCTTGAAAGTTTTCTTATAGGGAATGAAAGTAACTTCATTGGAGCTTACAACGGAAAGTGAGGTCTTTTCCCAACCCTCAGCCCACGATGGAATGGGATCCACTCTGCTGTCAAAAGCAACATACACATCAATATCCTGCATCGCTTCAAAAGTCAATGCCTTATCAGAAAGTGCCTTGGAATCACAGGCTGTAAGAATCGCCTCTGAGCCTATCAGTACAGAGTCCAGAGTTGTATATGTGAAATCACGGTCTGCAAACATCTTTGAACCTACCGCTGCACCATCTTGAATCTTCCAATCTCCTGGATTCATGGTGTCAAGTATCTGAAGGTTCTTTATAAGTCTGCCGTTTAAAGGGATGGCTTCCTTTCCGAATATGAAACTATTCACATTGAAAAGGTAGCCTTCGCCACCTGTGAATTTTAGGTAGAGGGAATGAGTACCTGTTATGACAGGGATATTTGCTGTAACGTCAATATACTCCTGCCAGTTGCCTGTACCTGCAACAGGGATGATTGCAAAAGGTGTGTCGGAAAGGTTATCAAGGTAAAGTTCAATATTTCCGCCTGTACCTGCACCGGCTATACGTGCAATAAAGGATTTTGCACCATCCTCAAAGTCAACCTTTCGGAACATGATATAATCATCATTTTCGATAAAGCCTATATTCTGTCCGCCCTCTGCGCAGTCCTCTATATATACGCCTGACTGAGAAGTAAAGCTTTCAGCTTCAATAGTCTCAAAGGCAGAGATTGCAGTAACATTTGCAGTTTCAGGAGAAAGTGTTACCACGCCCTCAGGGAATGCGTTTACGGTAAGGTCGTTAATATAGTACTCGATGTTGGTATATCCTTGACCACAGTAGTCACCATTTACATCAGAGGGATCGTTGGGATCAAGACCACGGAGAAGCTCCCACTCATCGTCCATACCATCGTTGTCGTTGTCAGTTATAGTTTTCTGCATTACAGCCTCGGGGTACTCATAGGTTACACCGCACTTGATGCTGTACTTGTCAAGGTCAGTTACAGTTGAATCGTAAGCCGCTGTACCGCTGCATGAACCTGTACCGTTTTTGGTTTCATCTGCACACTGTTGGTCAATAGCTGTTCTCTGTGTAGGAGAAATACCGTTACCTGCAAAGCTGATTACATGCTCATAGGAAGCCTCTGCGCTTTCTGCATTTGCAACGCTGGAAACGTTCTCGCCATTGGTTATAACTTCAAACGGCGTATCAACCTTTGTTGTATCCTCAGTCTTACCGCTCTTATAGCTAATCGCCGACCAGTTACTGTTTACGTCATTTCTAACAGAATTATCCTTATTGAGGATACGGTTTCCTGACAAATAAACCTTGAAATTATCACTGTTGGAAACCTGAGCATAATGATAACCACTGGTAGTAGAGTTACCTGCCTTGAGGGTATTGTTTACATAGTTGATATGACCGATTGTGCCATAAGTTGTTTGATAGCCCCAGTCATAGATAATATTATTAGTGAAATCTGCAGCGTTCTGATCCGGAACCTTTCCACGGAAGTTACGGGATACGTTATGTATGATTAAGTTATGATCGTAAGAAACGTTTGAACGTCCAAGCATAATACCAAAGCCATGAATACCCTTAGCATGACCACCCCAGGAGTTTGCAGGACCTATTACAGAGTACTGACAGGTATAATTGTCATTTTTTGAGTAGAGACCCCACTGTTCATCCGATGCCCAACCAATGGAGCAATGGTCAACAATTGAATTGGAGCCACCCGCACCGCCAAGAGCGTCGTTACCTGAGCTTGTTGCTTTGTAAGGACCCGGACGAGAACTTATAAATCGACAGATAACGTTTTCACCACCAAGACCCAACTTGTAGTTTTTGAGGGTAATACCTGAACCTCCGGGAGCGGTCTGACCTGCAATCGTTATATTGCTCTGTACAACAACGTTGCTTGTCAGTTCGATTGTACCACTTACATCAAATACTACAATACGATTTGATTTACTTACAGCATCACGGAAAGAACCTGTTCCGCTGTCGTTGAGGTTGGTTACATGATAAATCTCACCGCCTCGTCCGCCTGTAGCATACTTACCGCCGCCTACTGCACCAGGAAACGCCAAAATATTGTCTGCTGCTTCCGTTTCAACTGATATAAATGCACCGGAGGTAAGCAGCATTACGCTGCTTACCAGTAGACTTAATGTTTTTTTGAATTTATTAAGCATTATTACCACTCCTTATTTAATGCCGAGAATCTTCTTCTGAAGTGCTATTGCATCCGCCACTGTAATCTTGCCATCGCCATTGCAATCAGAGTTAGCTGTTGCCTGATCATCAAGTGTGCTCTTTCCAATAAGGAAAGATTTGAGAAGTGCAAGATCAAAGATATTGATTCTGCCATCATTTGTTACATCGTATACAACAGGAGTTACAGTCTGCTTCTTTGCAAATACTGTATAGAATACGCATCCGGAAGAACCACCGTTTGCACCTAGGATAATGGTCTCACCCTTTGCCATATCCTTAGAGAATACAGTAAAGTTTACATTCTTATCACTCACAAGAGTCATTTCTGAGTCTGTAAAGTCAGCCATCCATGAAGGCATGCCGTATTGAGTGATTGTTCTTGAATCAAGACCAATATAGAGTGTGATATCGTCACCGGCTTTAAGCTCTGCAACATCACCAGTAAGAGCCTTAGCATCACATGGAGTAATCAGAAGCTCTGCTCCAACAGCTTTTGCGGGAACGGTAGCAAATGTTGTAAGCTTATCGCCTGTTCGGTCACCAAAAATCTGGTCGTTAGCACCGAGAGATTCATCAATTGCCCAGTAGTTATAAAGGGAAGCATCCCTGGGTGTAACACTCTCGATAAGAGTACCATTGATGGGATCAAGCTTTACTTCAATGACCCACTTCTGATCATCGCTGTCATTACAAGCCCACTGTACAACATTTGCACCTTCATCCTTGGAGCCTGATGTAACACCCAGACAACTCTCATCATTTGTGCTCTTAGTGCAGATTGTATATGTGCCATCGCCGTTGTCAACCAGCTTGAAAAGCTGTGCATCGGCGGCTGTATCGCTCCATATACCGATGTTTGTGCCGTTATCAGGTTTGCCATAGTCTACGTCAAGGAGATATGTCTTACCATTGCCTACTTCTGAGTAAATTCTGTAATAGCCATCGCCTGCATCAGCAAAAGTCCAAACCGCTGCGCCTGTTGTACCCTGCTGTACGTTAGTTCCATTAGCCGCTGCTGCGCCTGCAACCTCAAGCTTAAGACCACTGTTCTTATTTGTAATTGTGTACTTATAATTTGTATCAATTACTGCACCGGACTTGCCTGTTTCGGGAGGTGTGCCATAGTTTACATCGTCACCCATAAGCTCGTTTAGGAACATTTCAACATTTGTATATCCATCAGGAGACATACTGTTGATTGAGCCGTCTGAAGCATCGTTAGGATCCAGACCATGTGCTATTTCCCATGTGTCGGGCATACCGTCACGGTCGGTATCGTTCTTTTCATTGCACATACCGTCGGTGCTGTGTTCAAAATTAGAGCTATTCGGGTAACCGCCTACATCTTCCTGGCTGTCGATGATTCCCTTCAAATTCTGCTTGCTACCCGTGTAGGTATAAGTGCCATTTGTGACTTCCTTGATATAACGTGAGTCAATGTAGTCCCAGCCTGCGCCTGATGTACCACCTGCACCTACTGCTGCGATAACGCTCTTATAAGCGTTCTCTGCGGACTCTGTGTTTACGTAGGATTCAAAGAAAGGAGTATCACTTCTTACATCTGCTGTTGTTGCATTCTTGTTACCTGAAACAGCTTTACCCTTATCCCATGCGTTGTCACTTGCCTTAAGAACTTGGTTGCCACTGAGATCAGTCATGATATTACCTGAAACATACATCTTCTGCATATCAGATGTGCCCAGCTCATTACCGTCAGTAGATACAATGTGCATATTGGTATTGGATACGTGACCTGCCTTGTAATAGTTATTTACAAAGTTCAGTCTGCGCAGACCGCCATCTGTTGTTCTGTCTCTCCAGTTATAAACAACGTTGTTACGAATGTCACCCTGACCGCCGTAAGTTACAGCGTCCTGCTCCATTGCACCTGCCAAAGACCAGTTACGACCTGTATTATTAATGAGAAGGTTATGATGATAGCTGCCTGTATAACCGCCAATTGAAGCTGCAAAGGAATGAGTCTCGGTTTCATCTCTGTTATTTCCATTGTAATGTACAGAGTCATGCAGTGATTCACCGATAATATTCCATTGGAAAGTAATGTTTTTCGCACTTCTTGAACTGAATCCCTCATCTGTTGCCCACGAAATAGAACAGTGGTCAATAATAGTATTATCACAACTGGAGAGTCCCATACCGCCATGAGAACTGCCGTTCATATCGCCTACTCGTGTACGAATATCACGGATGATAACATCCTCAGAACCCATAGCACCAAAGTCATAGTTGATAAGCGTGATACCATCTCCGGGAGCTGTCTGACCTGCAACATACACACTGCCTGCATTATCGGGAATGTTTAGAGTATCCTTAAGCTCAATTACACCGCCTACATCAAATACTATGATTCTGGGTACACCTACCCAGTCATCAGTCTGCCACTTCGCATCACAAAGTGCCCATCTGAGAGAACCCTCGCCTGAATCATTAAGATTTGTAACATGTATAACCTGTCCACCCTGACCGCCTCTTGCATATCGACCGTAGCCCTCAGCAGAGGGGAAAGCAAGTCTCACTACATTGAAAGAGTTTACAGAACCCTTAATTACATTTCCGTTACCGTCTATTGTATCAACTCGCCAGTAATATGTAATAGTTGACTGATAAGATTCATCAAGCTCATAAGTTGTTCCTGTCTGATTACCCTTATATTCACTTGAAGTTTTAGATGCACTGAAAACCTTGTCATAGCTCGTACCAACGTATACATCGTGGCTCTTGGCACCGTCACCGGCCTGCCAGGTAAGCTCGCCTGTCTGGAGATGTCTATCCTGGTCTGCGGGTGAAATGTGATTTATACCCTTGATAGGATCACCACCGTCGATTTCAAAAGCATTCAACCATGCGTTACCGCTCTGAGCCTTGATTGTAATTGTACCCGATGTACCGCTGAATGTCACATAGCCGATACCAGCGTCATCAGGTGTTGTAACTTGATTTGGACAACTGATCCCGTTCTGAGAGGTACCGCCGCTTGCACTTACAGAAATGCCGCTAACGGATTCATTACCTGTTGCACTGTGATAGGTCTTGACGGAGTGTGTACCGTTTGAAAGACCGGAAATTTTCAGTGTAAGCGTACCGCCGTCTGAAGCGTCAACAGTTGCACCATCCATTGTAAGGTAAGAATAGATGCCACTCATCTTCTGGAGCTTCTTATTGTTCTCCATACGAATAGAACCGCCACTTGCGCTGAGTGTCATAGTAATACCGTTTACTGTATAAGTTGCATTGTTGTCACTGGCCACTATCCAGTTATTGGCATTTCTTGCATAGGACGCCTTTCTGCCGTCATTCTTGTTAAGGTCAACTAAAATACGTGAGCCTGTTTCCGCTGCATCAGCTGTAATCTCCGCACTGCCGAAGCTACTATAACCTCCCAGACCTGAAAAAATGATTGTCAGTGCTGAAAGCCACGCTGTGGCTTTTTTCATTTTCAATGACATAGTGAAATCCTCCCAAATTCCGATACGATGCTTTTGCATCTGTTTTTCTCTCTTAGCGGATTGTGGTCTCCGCATCAATTTGTTAATATAATCATATCACATATCATCTGAAAAATCAATTGCACATCAAATCATTTTTATTGCATTTTCCACTTAATTTATATAATTATGTGCAAAACTCACTACAAAAGGGGAAAGCCTTAGAATCGTTGCGAATCCTAAGGCAATTTGAGTTTTGACGTTTAACTTACTTAAACCATCCTATATACAGTATACACTAAAAGTTATCAATAGTCAATGACAAATTGTGCAGATTTTATTGCATTTTCAATCATGTTAAATGTTGATATAAGAAGCAGCAAAAGTAAAAAAACAAGATTTTGCAATAATTCTATTCACTGTAAAAGTCGCGCCTACTCTCTCTTTAAATAAATCCATATACTTTAAGTGTAAAAAGCCACGCAGTAAGGCTGAAAGCACTGAGTAGGGTTGTAAGCATTACAGCGCAGGCTGTGATTTTACCCTCGTGCCCCAGATTCTTTGCCATAACGAAAGAGCTGCCCGTTGTTGCACTTCCAAGCATGACAAGAATTGCTATGAGCTTTTCATTTCTGAAGCCTAGCTTCACAGCCAATGGAAGAAAGAGTGCGCAAAAGAGTACAAGCTTTATTCCTGCTATTCCCGCTGTAAGTCCTGCATTTCCACGGATATCACGAAGTTCAAAAGATGCTCCCAACGCAATAAGAGACAAAGGCGTTGCCATATTAGCAAGATATGAAATGGATTTTGAAAGTATGACAGGCTGTGGTACACGAAGTACCGACCACACCATTCCTACTGCTATTCCTATTATAATAGGGTTAGTAAATACGTCTTTCAGCGTACTGAGAAATAACTTTTTCCCGCTTCTATCCCTGCTGTTATCGGGAGACGTCAGCGAAAGCACAGTTACAGCTATTATATTATATATGGGTACAGTAGCAACAATCATAAGTGCCGCCATTGTTGCCTCGCCGTAAATATTGTTTACAAAGGCAATTCCCAATACAGCCGCACTACTACGGTAAGAAGACTGAACTATTTCACCACGCTCAGCTCTATTCTTTCTCAGAAGTGAAAAAGCAAATGCAATTCCAATACTACACAAAGTTGCACAAAGACAGAACAAAACAAATCTTGTATCCCACACCTCTCTGAAATCCGCCTCTGACAAATCTTTGAACAACAGTGCAGGAAGCAGTGCCTTAAATGCAAAATTGTTTATCTTCCTCACTGTATGGTCATCAAGGAGACCTACCCTTTTAAATAACATTCCGAGTACCATCATCAGAAACACGGGAATTGTTGCATTGAGGCTAAAGCCTAAGTTTTCAGTAAACATGCTCATCTTTTCATCTCTCCTGCATATTTTAAAATCACTTCTATGTTATAGCATAAACAGAAAGAAAAGTCAAGCTGTCGCACTGTTACAGCACGACAGCTTGTTATTTTATTCAGTATCCGCATTTTCAATAAAGATACGTTTTATATCATCAAGTATTGACATGAACGCATCTATAATAGTCGGATCAAAGTGGGTTCCGCGGGATTCACAGATAATGCCAATCGCCTCTTCAAAGGAAAATGCATCTTTGTACACACGCTTACTGGTAAGCGCATCAAATACGTCAACCACCGCCATAATTCTTGCACACAGCGGTATGTCCTCACCTGACAAATGATAGAGATAACCTGTTCCATCCCATTTCTCATGGTGGTAGAGAGCCATTTCATTGGCAATTTTCAAGTATTCTTCGTTCTCAATATTGGTAAGCGTTTTGGTAATGATTTCACTGCCCTCAATGGTATGGGTTTTGATAACCTCAAATTCATCAGCTGTAAGACGTTCCGGCTTATTGAGAATAATGTCTGAAATCTTGATTTTTCCTATATCATGGAGAGGAGCTGCCGCACATATGCGATTTTTCATCTCAGGTGTAAGTTCCTTCTCATACTGAGGCATCGCCGAAAGATATTCAACAAGTACCTTGACATATTCACCTGTACGCTTTATGTGCTTGCCTGTTGAACCATCTCTGGATTCAACAAGATCGGCAAAACTGTGTATAATCTCACTCTGTATCTGTTGAAGCTGTTTATTTGACTGAATCATGTAGTACTGTTGCTCGTACATGCTTACGCAGCTGCTAAGACACATTATAAACCGCTGCATCCTGTATACAGAAGGCTTAAGATCACCTGCAAATGCTGCCATATAGCCATAAACACTCTCACGATTGTGAATTGTGAAAATTATCATAGGCTCATTACGACTCAGAAGCATTTCAGTATCAGGAATAATCATGTCACGTTTAAAACGCTCCTCAAAAACCTCTTCTTCGCCATAAAGAAAACCATATGAATCCATGTATTCTGTAAATGGATTATTTGCGTAGGTATGCTTCACCTTCACATCACTGCAAAAATCAGTATTAATACAGAGAAAAGCGTCAAACTGAGAATATCGTTTAAGTTTCTTAGTAATAGTTTCTTTGTCAAGTTCACCTGTAAGACGGGTCAGCATGTGATTCATAGAACGGTCGTAACGTGTACTGCCACTCATAAGAGAATAGACACGGTTTATGGATTTGAGAACATTTGTACTTTCGATTTTCTTACAGCCACAGGACTGTGATTTATCAAGAGTATATGGAAATATCACCGAATCACCGCATATGGACATACTGCACATCTTATCATAAATGAACTCAGCAAGACTTTCCATATCACAGCGACAAGTTGTTATCCGGGGAAAGCAGTACTGCTCATGCTCTGAACCGCCATAGCCTGTTACTGTTATTTCACCTGGTATATCAATGCCGTTATCTACAAGGTACTCACAGGCAGTTATTGCCATAGTATCATCAAGGCAAACTATAGCTTCAGGAAGTTTATCCCTATTTCTAATGAAACTGCGCAGAACTTTTCTTGTTGAAACCGAATAGGAGTTACCATAACCAAGCTGAGTTTGCTCGTCAAAAGGAACACCGTTTTCGCTCAAAACCTCACGTAAAATATTAAGTTTCCACTCCGATTCAGGGTCGTCCTTATAACCGGCAATACAGTTTATTCTTGTATATTTATGGTCACGCACAAGATGAGTTACAAGCTGACGGAATACCTCACATCCGTCAAAAGCAATGCTCACACAGCCGTTTCGCTCATCCTTTGAACCTACAAGAATCACAGGAATCTTCAGGGCTACGGACTTTGATATAACCTCATTCACCCGTTTCATGCCGTATAGCCCTTCGCCGTAAATTATTACGGCATCAGTAACATCATAATTTATCAGGCTGTATACACAAGCCTCTCCTTTATTAAACGACTTACTATGTGACAACTCCGTACTGCTATTGTATATAACTATTTTCCAGCCGTAACCTGAAAATAAACGATACACAGAGTCAATAAAGCGTTGAGTATCCTCGCTTTGTATTTCTGATACACATACTGCAAGGATCTTATACTCATTAATCACATTTATCCCTCCCACTACTATATTTAATATTATATCATTTATAACAAATTAATCCAAAATCAGTTAGTATAATCATACCACATTTACAACCAATTGTCAACCTATATCTACCTTTCTATATTAAGTAATCCTCACTGTTTTCCCTGATTTGATTGTTAAAAAACAGTAAATTCAGTAGAAAACTGTGATAAAAGGCTTTACATTTTTATGCAATTATGATAAAATATAAGCATATGGGGATTTGTGTACATTATAAGCCATTTAACATAATAAGGAGGCATTATTATGGACACAAAAGAATACAAAAAATCACTTGCAGCCATCCTCGTATGCGCCGCTCTTACAATTAATATCACTGCTGTTGATCCGGTTTCTGTTAGTGCTGAAGAAAATACTATAGAAAATGAGAACGTTTTTCTACCAGAATACACAGTACGTCTTGACGACATCGGCGGCAATTCTGCTAATATTCTGTCAAATTCGGATTCGGGTTTTCTATTCAAAGACCAACTTGACGAAAACAACCTTAATTCTTATGCCGCAATGGAAGAATATCTGGCTTCACCGTCAGACATCACTTTCACAGTCAAACTGGAAGAAAACATAGTCCTCGCCCGTTCATCACGGAACATCAGTAACTGGTCCGACGATGAAATGACTGAATATGCTAATGCTGTCATGTCGGCTGTAATGCCCGGCATTATATCTTGTACGCTCGACTATCCCGAACTTTTCTGGCTGAATTTTGCAGAAATCGGATGTGGGCTGACAAACAGTGGTTTATCCTATACGACTGGTACAAAATCGCGATGGAATATTATCATTTCAGAGATTTCCATTCAGCCCAACTTTGATACAGGCTTCACCGATTTTAATCAGGTACTTGAAATCCGTGAATGTGTAGCAGCTGCAACAGACGCCTTTGAAATCACAGGTGAAACCGATTATGAAAAATGCCTAAGCATCTATAATTCAATCATTAACTCTACATCCTATGATACTACTGCGCCTTATGCTCACGGTGTTGCAGGCGTTTTATACGATACAAATGCAGTATGTGAGGGTTACGCAAAAGCTTTCAAACTCCTCTGCGATCGTGAGGGCATTCCCTGCATTTCCATTCTGGGCAACTACAACGCCGAGGCACTTACCGCTCATATGTGGAATTATGTTTATCTTGATGGTGAATGGTACGGCTGTGACCCTACCTTTGACGAATCCACAAGCGACCTAACTTACTTCATGAAAGGTTCTGATTCTTTCAACTACAACCATCGACCCGAAAGCCCATATTCAATCATGACCCTTTCTTTCCCCGAAATATCTGTTGACGATTATCTGCCTACAAGTGAAACAACAACAACTATTGCTACTACAACTACCACCGTTACTACCACAACAACTACAATAACTACAAAAACAACTATTTCTTCTCAGCCTTATACTACTACTTATACAAAATGCTCCACCACAGAGTCAACCAATTCCGAAACCACCTTAACATCAGTCGAAGAAGAAACAAGCTCTGCCACAAGCGAAACTACTACCACTACAGCCGAAACAACAACAACTACTACTATTACTGCTACTACAACAATTACTACCACAGTAACAGAACCGACTTCACAGCTTTCTCCCGGTGACCTTAACGGCGACAAGAAAATTTCACTTCTGGATGTCATCATCCTCAGAAAGTTCCTTATAAATGTCGATGCGGACGAAATCATACTCAACGACCGTTTTGACTTTAATCAGGATGGCACTGTAAACATCTTTGATTCAGCAGCTCTTCTTCGCTTTATTCTCAATTAAAAAAAGGCTTATGCAGGTTTCATTCTGCATAAGCCTTTTTCATTATTCCCATGTTTTCCATACATCAGGCTGATAGCCGACGGTGGCAGTTTTCCCATTACGGACAATAGGCGTTTTCAAAATATGCTGATTCTCAAACGCCTTTTCGTTTTTTGCTCCGTTGTCAATATAATGCATAAGAGTAATAAGCTCCTTATCGCGGCAATTTTCATCAAGGAGATTTCCAAGTCCGCCCACGGCTTTTAGTACACTGTCGAATTCACCCTTACTCATACCTTTCTGCTTCATGTCTATAAACTGATATTTCACTCCCCTCTCCTTGAAATAACGCTCTGCTTTCTTTGTGTCAAAGCACTTCTTTGTACCGAATATCTGTATATTCATAATGTCCTCCGATCTTTTTTATATTATAACGCATAATATCTGAAATTGCAAGAATTTTTCTTGTAACAAAAAATTACAGTATTTACTGCCGTGTTCACCATTGACAAATACCCCCATATGGTATATAATTAAACTATAACAAATCAAAGGAGTAATTCTGATATGGATGAACAGAATAAATGTGGGTGTGTTAAAACCAAGGTACGCACCGAAGATGAAAAGACAAAACTCGTAAATCGTCTCAGCCGTATTGAGGGTCAAGTTCGCGGTATAAAGAAGATGGTTGAGAGTGACGCTTACTGCATCGACATTCTCACTCAGGCTGCCGCAGTAAACGCTGCAGTAAATGCTTTTAATCGCGAGTTGCTTTCAAGCCACATTCATTCCTGCGTAGCTGAGGATATACGCAGCGGAAATAACGAAGCCATCGATGAGCTTATGGATATCCTCAAAAGGCTCATGAAGTAAAGGAGAATATATGAAACAGTACAATGTAACAGGTATGAGCTGTGCTGCCTGCTCAGCTCGTGTTGAAAAAGCTGTAAGCAAGATTAAAGGCGTAAGCTCGTGTTCTGTAAGCCTGCTAACCAATTCCATGAACGTTGAAGGTACTGCCTCTGAGGATGCTGTTATAAAAGCAGTAATCGCCGCAGGCTACGGTGCATCCGTTAAAGGTGTATCCGAACCCACAGCTCAAAAAAAATCACCATTTGAATACAATGAAACGTCAAAAATGAAGAAACGCCTTATCTGGTCTCTTTTATTTCTAGCGGTGCTTATGTACATCTCCATGGGCTATGTTATGTGGAATACGCCTATACCGGCGTTTTTAGACTCTAATCCTCTTGCCGTGGCATTAACAGAATTGCTCCTTGCGACTATTATTATGATTATAAACAATAAATTCTTCATAAACGGCTTCAAGGGGCTTATAAACCGTGCGCCCAACATGGATACTCTGGTTGCCCTTGGATCAGGTGCATCCTTTGTATACAGCGTTTGCGTTTTCTATTCCATGACTGAAGCAGTTTTGATAGACGGTGCAGCCGCTACTTATCACTATCTCCACGACTTCTACTTTGAGTCAGCTGCTATGATTCTTACTCTTATCACTGTTGGTAAGATGCTTGAATCCCACTCCAAAGGAAAAACCACCGACGCTCTTAAAAGTCTCATCGACTTAGCACCCAAAACTGCCACTGTTATCCGTGACGGAGAGGAAGCTGTTATACCCGCAACAGATGTGAAAAAGGGCGATATATTTGTAGTACGTCCCGGAGAAAGTATTCCTGCGGATGGTATTGTAACAGAGGGTACCAGCGCAGTGGATGAATCTGCGCTCACAGGTGAAAGCATACCAGTTGATAAGAAGGCAGGTAGTGAGGTTTCCGCCGCAACTATTAACCGTTCAGGTTTTATCACCTGTCGTGCTGAACGCACAGGCGAAGATACAGCTCTCTCGCAAATTATAAAAATGGTAAGCGACGCCGCTTCAACCAAAGCTCCCATCGCAAAGACCGCTGACAAGGTTTCAGGAATATTTGTTCCTGTTATCATTTCTATTGCGGCAGTAACATTTATTATATGGACAATTCTCGGTGCTGAAATGAGAACTGCACTCACTCATGCCATATCTGTTCTTGTAATCAGCTGTCCCTGCGCCCTTGGACTTGCTACACCTGTTGCAATTATGGTGGGAAGCGGTATAGGCGCAAAAAACGGTATTCTTTTCAAGACTGCCTCAGCCCTCGAATACACAGGTCATGCCAGAATTGTAGCTCTTGACAAAACAGGCACCATTACAAAGGGTCACCCTTCAGTTACCGACATTCTGCCCATAAACGGTGCTTCGGAAAATGAGCTTATTCTGGCAGCACTATCACTGGAATCAAAGAGTGAACATCCTCTTGCAAGGGCTGTTGCCGACTACGGAAAGACACACGCCCTTTCTCCTGTAGCCACAACAGATTTTGAAGTTCTTCCCGGAAACGGTCTCCTTGGTAAAGCAGGTGATCGAACGCTTTACGGCGGTAACATGGAATTTATTTCACGGTATGCCTTTATATCAAATGAAGCGAAAATTACCGCTGCTTCTCTTGCTGACAATGGCAAAACGCCTCTCTTCTTTGCAGAGAATAACAGACTTCTAGGTATAATTGCTGTAGCTGATACCATAAAAGAGGAAAGCCCCGAGGCTATACATCAGCTCAAAAGCATGGGAATCCACGTTGTAATGCTTACAGGTGACAATGAACGTACTGCCAATGCTATTGCAAAACAATGCGGTGCTGATGAGGTTATAGCGGGAGTTCGTCCTGAAGGCAAGGAAGAGACTATACGCAGACTCTGTTCCAATGGAAAGACAATCATGGTGGGCGATGGTATCAACGATGCACCTGCACTAACTCGTGCCGACATAGGCATTGCAATCGGCGCTGGCACAGATGTTGCAATTGATGCGGCAGATGTGGTTCTGATGAACAGCCGTCTCACGGATGTGCCTGCGGCAATCCGTCTCAGCAGAAACGTACTGAAAAATATCCGTGAAAACCTCTTCTGGGCGTTTATCTATAATATTATCGGCATTCCCCTTGCAGCAGGCGTTTTCTTTGGGTTTGAGCTTAGTCCTATGTTCGGTGCTGCGGCTATGAGCCTTTCAAGCTTCTGCGTTGTATCAAATGCCCTGAGGCTTAACCTTAAAAACATCCACAAACCATGCAAAGACATAAGAGTGCAAGCACTTCCCTCTTTCTCAGCAAATAATAACCACTCCATTGAAATACAGGTAAAAGGCATGATGTGCCATCACTGTGAAGCAAGGATTGAAAAGGCTCTGTCCGAGATTTCCGGCGTGACATCAGCTAAGGCAAATTTTGAAAGTGGGAAGGTTTCTGTTTTCACAAACAGGAGTATTTCTGACAAAGTTCTGAAAAAAGCAATAACAAACGAGGGTTATAAGGTCATTAAAATTAACACATAAGCATATAATGTCATATTTCTAACCAAATAGTACAAATATTCATTAAAAGTTAATTATTTTTTAGATGTAAAAAGCTTCCATTTTTTTGTATATATGTTATAATAATGTCAAGTGGACATTTATGTCCACTAATCAAATCTCCTAAGAAAAGGAGCCTGCTATGGAAAATAAAAGACGATATTATATCGGACTTATGATTCACCATCTGGAAAACGAGTATGCTACCGAGGTTCTGAAAGGTGCTATTACTGCGGCGGAAGAGCTTGATGTAAACCTCATACTTCTCCCAGGTCGAGGCATTAACGCCGTTGCTGATGAGGAAAAATACTCTATTTATGATTACCAGTATAACGTAATATACAACTATGTCTCATCCGAAAATCTTGACGCTCTGATTGTTTCGGCAGGTACTGTAGGTTCTTATATTTCTCAGCAGGAAATGATTAAGTTCCTGAGAAGCTATAAAAATCTGCCTATACTCACTATGGAAGTGGAGTATCCCGGATATCCTTGTATTCATTTTGACAGGAATGCAATGAAGCTTGCCATAAATCACCTTATAAACTTTCACAACTGTAAAAAGGTTGCATTTGTGTCTGGTCCACCTGGGAATGCTGATGCTATGGATCGATTTGAATGCTATAAGGAGGTTCTTGCGGATCACGGCATCGAATATGATGACTCTCTTGTCGGTTTTGGAAATTTCTCCGAATGCTCTGAGGAAGTTGTAAGAAAAATCCTTGACGCTCATCCCGATGTTGAAGCTATGTGCTTCTCTAACGATAAAATGTGCGTTGGAGGATATAACGTATTCCGTGAACGCGGACTTCGTGTAGGCAAGGATATTTTTGTAACAGGCTTTGATGACTCTGAAGTTGCTACCAGCCTGAAGCCCATGCTTACATCAATACGTACCAATCTTAGTGAAATGGGCTACCGCTCCATCTACTCTGCTTATGAAATGATTGAAACTAACCATGCCTGCGGAATGACATTGGATGCACGACTTATTGTACGTGAATCCTGCGGTGCACGTCAGGAATCTGAGATTCTCAAACGCGACAGCGGCAATATAAGCAACGTCAACGCTACTGCTGCAAATGTTGTAAACAATATCTTCAATAAGTATATCGGTGATGTTCAGAGCTTTAAAAAAGCCCGCTTTATCTGTGAGATAAAGAACATTATCACTGAGCAGTTTGAGGCTATCATTCACAATACACCTCTTGACCATACTCATATCTGCGATAAGCTTACAGATGTCTTTGACAACAGCGATAATCTACAGATACAGACCTCTCTGCTGAAAAAGATTTTCCAGGAGGCAAGAGATACTGCTGTTACCGTATGCGGTAAAAACAAGAAAAATATTCTTGCGTCCGAACAGATTTATGAGATTCAGATAGAATTGCTTCTGGATTACAGTGTTCAAGTGCAGTATAAGCTCCGCACAAATCTTGCATACAGTAATTTCCTTATCAGTAACATTAACAAAGACATGATGATAAACTGCAACGATGAGGATCAGAGCTACTACTCCATCATCAATAATCTCCAAAAGGTAAACTTCCGAAGCAGCTATGTGTATGCGTTCAAAGAGCCTGTAGTACATTATCAGTACGATAAGTGGATGATGCCCGATGTACTCTGTTTGAAATCCTACCATAACGGTACCGAACTTCAGAATATTTACCCACCTAATCAGGAAATACCATCAATGCAGTGCATTTGCAACAAGTACATTCCTACTGACAGACGATTTACCTTTATCATGGTACCGCTCTTCTCAAACGAAGAACAGTACGGACTGCTTGTATGCGAACTCGAACCGGATTCATTCTCTCAGATTTACTCTGCTTCTCCTCAAATTTGTACCGCAATCAAGCTTATACGTCTGGTAAAGCAGTTGGAAGGCAATCTCCAAAATGCTGAGCTTGACAATAAGCGTCTGAAGATGATTTCCGACTCTGACGAGCTTACTGGTGCTTACAACAGAAGAGGCTTCTATCGTTTTGCAAATCTGCTCCGCTCTGCAGAGGCTTCCAGAGGAAAGGAAGCAGTTCTTCTCATGGCTGACCTTGACAATCTAAAAAAGCTCAACGACACTTTCGGTCATAGTGAAGGTGACCACGCAATTAAAACCTGCATACATTATCTTAGAGCCTGTGTTCCCGAACTTGATGTTATTGGCAGAATCGGTGGTGACGAATTTGCAGCTTTTACAGTTGTAGATAATGCAGATACAGCAATCAAGGAGATTTACTCCTCTATAAAAAACTGCGCCGATGCGTATAATGCAGCCAGTGATAAGCCTTATAACATCACCATAAGCCTTGGTCTTTATAAGATTATTTGCAACTCTGACGCTGTTCTGCAGAACTACGTAAAGTTTGCTGATGCTGAGCTATATGCTGACAAAAAGAAAAAGAATCCCAATATACTTAAAGAATCTTAAAGTAAAACGGCTTGCATCCCTTTGGATATAAGCCGTTTTTTTGTCAGTATCTTAACTTTTTTATCGGAAAAATGCTTGAAATTATTTTAAAAGTATGCTATAGTATGAAAGTATATGCATGCTAATGAAAGGTGGCTCAATATATGAATATTATGATTATCGGCTGTGGAAAGGTCGGACGTGCACTTGCCGAACAACTTTCCGATGAAGGCGATGATATTACCATTGTTGACATTGATGAGGACAAAGTCAACGAAACCGCTAACAAATATGACGTAATGGGCGTTGTGGGAAACGGTGCTACACATAGCGTTCAGCTTGAAGCAGGTATAGAGAATACTGATCTTATGATTGCTGTTACAGCCTCAGATGAGCTTAATCTCTTATGCTGTCTTATGGCTAAGAAAGCAGGTAAGTGTCAGTCCATCGCAAGAATCCGCAACCCCGAATTTAACAAGGATGCCCCCTATCTCCAGGAAGAGTTGGGTCTTGCTATGGTAATAAATCCTGAGTTTGCCGCAGCAAGTGAAATGGCAAGGGTTATACGTTTCCCCTCAGCCATGAAAATCGACATCTTTGCTAAAGGCAAAATGGAGCTTCTCAAATTCAAGATGCCCGAAAACTGTGTGCTTGACAATTGTGCGGTAAAAGACATTACAGCCAAACTTAAATGCGACGTTCTGGTTTGCATGATAGAACGAGGTGATGAAGTTATTATCCCCGGAGGCGATATGTGCTTTGAAAAGGGTGATACAATTTCTGTTGTCGCAACACCGCTTAATGCAAGTCGCTTCTTCCGTAAAATCGGCTACCATTCCAACCCTACAAAAAATGTCATCATAGCAGGCGGCGGCGATCTTGCTTTCTACCTCAGCACACTTCTCAGCAAAGCCGGTATCAACGTTAAAATCATTGAGAAAAACTATGAACGCTGTGAAGAACTTTGTCTCAGCCTGCCCAACGCATCTATCATTCACGGTGACGCTTCTGATAAGGAAACACTACTTGAAGAGGGGCTTGAAAACACTGAAGCTTTCGTTTCACTGACCAATCTCGACGAGGAAAATATTCTCCTCTCGCTCTTTGCGCAGGAACATATGAAAGGAAAAATCGTTACCAAGGTAAACCGTGCGGAATATGATGAAATCATTCACAAACTCAGCCTTGACTCCGTTGTAAACCCTAAGCAGATAACTGCTGAATACATCGTAAGATTTGTACGTGCAATGAAAAACTCCATGGGAAGCAATGTTGAAACCCTGTACAGTCTCAGCAAGGGCAAGGTTGAAGCAGCTGAATTCCATATCCGCGAGAAATCTCCCATTGTAGGAAAGACTCTCCAGGAGCTTAAATTTAAGCAAAATGTTCTCATTGCAGGTATAGTTCGTGACAGCAAGATGATTATTCCACGCGGTCAGGATGAAATCCAGATAAACGATTCAGTTGTTGTTGTATCCCGTCATCTGGGTCTGCACGACATCAGCGACATACTGGAATAACCGGAGGCGAAACTATGAATTATGTTATGATTCTGAATGTACTCGGCTGGGTTTCCTGCTTCAATGCTGCATTTCATCTTCTGCCGGCTCTGACAGGTCTTATCTACAGTGAAAAAGCCGGATTTTCTTTCTTGATTTCAGCAGTAGCTTCTCTTGTTTTCGGTCTGATGCTTCTTATCAAAAAGCCAAAGACAAAACGGCTTTATGCAAAAGAAGGGTTTGTAATCGTATCCCTGAGCTGGATAATCATGAGCCTTTTCGGCGCACTCCCTCTCTTCCTCTGCAACGCTGTCCCTACTTATCTGGACGGTGTGTTTGAAGCGGCTTCAGGTTTCACTACCACCGGTGCAAGCATTATACCATCAGTTGAAGATATTCCCAGATGCTGTCTCCTGTGGAGAAGCTTTATGCATTGGGTAGGCGGTATGGGCGTACTGGTATTTGTCATGGCGTTTGTTCCGCTGTCGGGTGCGGGAAACATGAATATGATGCGTGCCGAAAGCCCAGGACCTATGGTTGGAAAGCTTGTACCAAAGGTAAGATCAACCGCATTCCTGCTCTATGCTATCTACTTTGGGCTTACCATCATGGAGTTTATTATACTTCTCTTTGCCAGAATGTCCGTTTTTGACGCAGTCAACACTGCCCTTTCCACAGCCGGCACAGGCGGTTTTGGTTTCCGAAATGACAGCATGGCAAGCTTCTCTCCTGCAATACAGAACATCGTTACAGTCTTTATGATTCTGTTTGGCGTAAACTTCAATCTTTACTTTCTACTTCTCTATAAGCATTGGAAGGACGCATTTAAAATCTCTGAAGTATGGGCTTATCTTGCTATAATCGTCGTTTCAACAATCCTTATCACCATCAATATCAGCAGTATGTACACCTCTGTAGGCGAGGCTGCTCGTCACTCCGCATTTACTGTAGGTTCCATTATAACTACAACAGGCTTTGCAACCACTGACTTCGATCTGTGGCCAGAATTCTCCAAGAATATTCTCCAAATAATCATGTTTATAGGAGCCTGTGCGGGAAGTACCGGCGGTGGCATGAAGATTTCAAGAATAATTCTTATGATTAAAACCGCATTAAAAGAGCTGAGCGTCCAGATTCATCCCAAGCTTGTACGGAAAATCAAGATGGATGGTCACGAAATCTCCCATGAAACAATTCGCGCAATGAATAACTATCTGATTGCTTACATCATTGTTTTCATTTTTTCAATGATTATTATTTCGATTGAAAACTACGATTTCAGAACAAATTTCAGTGCAGTTGCAACAACCCTCGGAAATGTAGGTCCGGGCTTTAACTTATGCGGCCCGACCTGTAACTTTGCTTTCTTCTCAAATACGTCAAAACTTGTATTTATCTTTGATATGCTTGCAGGCAGACTTGAGCTTTTCCCAATGCTTATTCTTTTAAGCCCTGCTACTTGGAAAAAGCAGTAATAAAACAAAACATCAATACTGACGCAAAACGGCACAGGATATAACCCTGTGCCGTTATTTTTATTTTACTCTGCCTTTTCCAGAATCCATTGCTGATTATCAGCACCAGAATAATACTGTATCACTGCATTTCCTGCCGAATTATAGGCTGTACCGCCTGTACTGCCGTTTGACGAACCATATGCAGCAAGACATGCACTGCGGTTCGTACGACAAGAGAAGCGTACCCTTCCATCGGATGTACCCTCAATAACAAAGGTCTGGGCAGGAGCATCTGTGGGCTTGTAAACCTGAACATTACTTCCTCCAACTACCCAGCCTCCGATTTTCTTTATGTCAACTACCCTGTCATCACCATCTAAGGAACACATAACATAAAGCTTATATGAGTTGGTTTCGCTGTCATACTGAATTTTAAACTGCTGTGAGGATGAGCCATCAGAAACTGACTGAATAAGGTTTGTACCGTTAGAAGCTATGCCGCCTGCAACTGTGAGATAAAGACCGCTTGCCGCATTTCTGATACGATAAACAGCGCCTGACTCCACAAGTTCAGTTTCACCTTTATACTCCTGTGACGGGTGAAGAATAACCGCATTCTTCCCCATTGTGTTGTATCTCGCTTCAACAACACTTGCATCATATGTAACATTACCTCTCAGTGGGTCGGAGATAAGGACTGTGTTTGCATTTTTATCATAGCCTATCAGTACAAGGCAGTGTTCGCTTCGTATCCAGGTGACACGTTTACCCTCAGGTGTAGTCCAGGTTGAGCCTGTAGTAGGAACCTTCATACTCATTGTGCCCCAGATAATAACAGGCGTTCCTTCAGCTACATATTTATAAAAGTCGGTAAAGCGCGTACCGCTTATATTTTCAGCATATGATGCGTTTTTGTGAGCAGTAAAGTATGCGTTAGCCGTTGAAACAATTGCAGGAGCATAACATCCGTAACCTGAGGACAGTGTAGGTGTACCTGGGAAAACATACTGGAAATCTGCTCCGTAGCTACCTGTAAAGGTCATTCGGGGCATATAGTTCATTGCCATATCATATTTATCTACGTCAAATCCATAATAATTCATGGCAATTGTCAGTGCTGTTGCCTCGCAGCCTGTTGGCATTGCTGGGTCAGAATTCTGAAGAATACACTTTACTGCAATGGTTGTGCTTGCAGGCATTGCAGTCGTTGTGGTAGTCGTAGTGGTTGTATATGCGGTTGTAGTCGTAATAGTCGTCGTTGTCGTGGTTGTGGTTGTAGCAGCAGTAACGACAGGCGGATTTACAATATACTCTCCGAATTCACCTTCAAAAACACCTGATGCCACTGCTGAATAATAACCCAGAACAAGAGTGGCATCTTCAATATTAACCATGCCACTGCAATCACAATCAGCACTTATAACTTGATTTTCCGAAAAGCTGTGATCAGCACCTGCTGCATTTGACGCATAGATCAACAGTATACAGGAAGCATCAGAAATATCTATTTCTCCACTGCCGTCAACATCGCCAAGCTTAATGGAAATGTTCTCTCCAAGGGTAACAGTAGTTGTTTCGGTGGACATAATTTCAAAGGGTACTGTTGTAACGTCAGTCTGAATGGGAACTGTTGTGGTAGTTACTATCGGCTCTGCTTCAGATATGGCAAGAGTAGTTACCGCCGACATTTCTTCTGTAGCGATACTGCCCTCTTCTAAAGTTTTAGCCACTGGCAGAGAAACCGTACTCTCTTCTGCATATGCGAATTCGTGAAGTGTAGCTATAAGACAGCTTACCGCCGCTATTATGCTTATAATCCGTGATATCTTTCTTTCTTTCAATTTGTTGCCTCCTGTTTTTTTATTTTAATTATAACACATGAGGCATCTTAAATCAATATAAATTTTAAAACAAAAAGCCCGTACCCATAGGGTACAGGCAAAGAATTATATAAGCTCACTAAGATATTCCTGTAGTCCGCAGAAAATGGTAAAAGCAACCTTTTGGCGGTACTCCTCCGTTTCAAGAAGAGCGGCTTCATCAGGATTTGACAGAAAACCACACTCAACCATTACCGTTGGATTCTTACAGAAATAGCACAGAAAAAGTTCCTTACCGCAAAGCTTCGTTTCCCGAGCATTTTCCGGTTGGATATGCTTTACAAAGGAATCCTGTATGGACTGTGCAAGGGCTGAACTACCCTTTGCCTGATTTGAATAGAACATCTGCGCACCACTGTACGACGGATCAGTGAACTGATTCTGATGAATGGAAAGACAAACCGCATTATCATACTTATTAAATAGTGCCAAACGATTATCCATATCAGAGCTTTTCTGATTTGCGATGCCCTCTATACCTTCATCATGAATAGAACGGTCACTATCACGGGTTACCTCTACTCTATAGCCACAGGCTGTAAGCATATCACGAAGCTGTAGCATTATGTCAAGGTTGATTCCCTTTTCAGGCACGCCGTTTTCTGATGAACAACCGCCGTCTATGCCGCCATGTGGCGAATCAACTTAAACTGAGTTGGGAAAATAGCTGTTTACGGGCGTTTTGAGAGGTTTTAAACAACGCCCTCTACAATCGTTCTGCCATTCAATTCAATCGTGTGCACACCGCTCTGTTTATTTTTATTGAAATTAAAACTGAGAAGATAGCCTTTGTCAATGTGATAATAGTCCAGATACTCGGATAACTGTTTTTCACCCTGTGTATTGTATTCTTCACCATGCCAGATTTTCAGTTCGATGATATATTGCTTTCCAAGGTAATCTACAATAATGTCTGTACGTCTTTGGTCACGGGTCTGTGCTTCAATATAATAATTTCCGATACCGTTTATAATTGGTCTGAGATATAAGAGAAACAGCTTTCTGCCGTCCTGCTCCTTGAACTTGTCAGGCTGTGAACCGTAAATGTCATTAAAATGCAGTATAAATTTTTCGAGAATCAATTCCATATTCAGTATGCCATTCTGAATAAACTGAGGTTTCGCCTGTGCACCTGACTGATACATTTCTGTGGACTGCATTTGTTTTGATGTCAAGAAAAAGTCATAAAGAACCGTTTCAAAAATTCGATTTGCAATCTTAACACTTCCGTTATTCACCTTTATAAAACCATACATAAGAGCCATGTCTGTTGATTCGTCATAAGGATTGTAAGAAAAGACATTGCCATTCATCAGAATATCATGCACACAATTTCTTAATTCTTCATCATCTTCCAATTTGTTTATCAACGAATCAAACAGCATTTGTCTGGTTGAAAGGATATTTCTGACAGCCTTTATAATTCCCTCCGCAGTCCATCTGATATCATTTTCCAAACTCTCATCATTCAGCTTGCAAATTGAAGATACCAGAACAGGGTAGCCCGATGTATAGTCATAAATAAGCTGTGAAATTTCCAAAATATCCATTTCCGTATGATAATCGTTTTCGTACTCCTTCAGCATACCTGAAATATCATCGGGCGAGAAACTCATGTCGACATCAAAAGAAGATGCGATATTCCATGGACTGTTATGTCTGTGTTCGGCATCGGGACGTATTTTCTGACGAAGATTTCGGATATCATGTACCCCTGCAAGAATTACTGACTGAAATGTGGGACGTTTATTTCTTTTCAAATAATACAGGCGAAGCTGTGCTAAAAAATCCAGAAAAACCTGATTATTTGATGCCTGGTCTACTTCGTCAATAAGCAATATGAATTTTTCCTTAGACGATTTAAAAATTAGGGATAATTTTCCAAACAAATCTGTCATATCAGTAATGTCAGTTAAAATCTCCATCGCAGACTGATAAACATTCTGATAGTCGGAAAGTTCCAATGCCTCTAAGTAATCACTTGCAAATGCTTTTGAAAAAGTTTTTTCGGTTTCAAAAACTGCCGTACTCAGTCCCTGAAAATCCATGCTTACAACAACATATTCTTTTGCAAGATATTTTTCCAATGCCAGTATTGTGGTAGTCTTGCCGTACTGCCGTCCTCTGTTTATGCAGAAGTACTGCCCTTTATCAATCATTTTCTTGATTTTCGCAAGTCTGCTTTCGAGATTTACCATATAATGTTCTTCTGGATTGCAGCAGCCGGTTATATTAAAATAGCGTTCCATTTCAATCACCTCACAGTTTTATTAACTATATTATATCATATTCTTCTGGACTTTACAAGCACATACAGCAAGTTTCACTGCATACAAAATAAGCAGTAAATCCTTTATCGGATTTACTGCTCTTATCTTTAATAAAAGTCAATATAACTGGAATCTACCCAGCCGTAATAATCGCCGTCATCGGAATCCCACAACTCGTACCATGTAACGCCGTAGTTATAGCACAATTTCTTCGCTGTTACATGCCATGTATCGCCCAAACTATTTCTTACTTTTCCGACTGCTCCGCCATTTACAACATAGTCTGTTGTAAATCCTGCAACTGTTCCACCATGACAATTGATTTGCCCTTTCATATTATCTACATGATAGGACATGCCGCCTGTCGAGATGGTTCCACTTATATCTGACGGAATATCACAAGTTATCACATCTCCTGCTACACCCAAATCACTATAAGGTGTGACATAAACGACACTGGAAGGCTGTGCAAATGCATTAAATTTCAGGTCAATATAATCATCAAAATCATCTTTTGAATAAAATTCTACTTCGCTGGTGTATTCCCGATTCTGTATCTGAATGGAAACGCTTGAAAAATCACCGTCTAAATATAAATAGCTTTTACCGCCGTCTTGTCCCGAAAGAGCATAGGTTTCCACATATCCCTCTACATAAGGTTTATCCTCAAGAATTTCCTTTGGACAAAGTGCTTCAATTGCACTTTTATCTGAAATATCATATCCTTGTATCGCTGTTCCGTAACTTTCATAATCTGACAATCCATCTTCTTCGATAATAGTTTCTTCTGCAATAGACCACACATCATGCCATCCGACCATCTGAATTTCTTCTACAATCTGATAGCCACCATGTCCATAATTACTATAAAGCTTTCCTTCCTTTTCGGTAAGCCATGTATGTCCACCGCCTATTTCGCCAATTTCTATAAAGCCCCCATTTTCATCAATGGAATAAACCTGAATAACTGCTTCCGCTTCGCTTTCTCCAAAATGAAGTAGCAACTCATAAGTACCGTCTTGATTGATGTCATAGAGATAATACAGGTAATAAGGAATATACTCATCGCCGAATTCTCTCTTATATTCGGCATCTATTTCGTTCAGCAGAAACAAATAAGGTGCATAATTTATTGATTCTTCCACTTTATCAACGGCAGTTGTTATAGCCGTAGTAGTTGTTGTAATCTTTTGAGTGGTCATTTCCGCTGTCAATTTCGCTATATCTTCAGGTTTAGATTCATCGTCTGAATGAAATATACTATGTGAATCTATTTCCTCTGACATATGCTTCTCTTTAACCCACTCGTAAGCTGAATATGCCACGATTGTTGCAATAAACAATATAACCGCCGAAACAGTCGCCAGAATAATCGGCTTCTTTTTAGACTTTTTCGACATTGCAATTGTATCGGTTACTTTGTCAGTTGAAGTAGTATTATCATTTATAGTAGCTCCGCAATATTCGCAAAATTTTGCATTATCGTCTATCTGTTTTCCACAGTTTTCACAAAACATATTTTTCCTTTCTTATTGTTTTTTCCTTTTAATTGCGTTAATAACATCGCCAACTGTTGCACCTGTTCTATACCTTTGCACAGCTTCGCCTGTATTTTTAGCATTCCTTATCTGTGTTTCTAAAAGTGAAGTCATCTGCTTTTGGTTATCAATTTTGTCTTTTCTTATCTTTCTTAATTTCACTTTATATTTATTTCCATCTTTTAAAGATATAAAGAAACATGTGTTAACGGATATACGAATAAGAACAAAAGCACCCAGTAACAACAATAAAAAACCTTCGAATCCTAAATCTGATACAAAACACATCAAACCGCAAATAAGAGCAAATATGCCAGTTAAAACCATTCCCACACTGACTTTATTTTCAAATTTGAAATCATTTATCAGATAATAAGGAACAGATATCACTTCTTCATCATATTGCAGTTCTCGTTGCCATGAGAACTTGTCCTCATCAAACTTGAATATCACCTGTCCACCCTTAATATATCTAATAATCGACCTTGTATTTGGATTGTTCTTAAACGTGTATGTATGTTCGATTGTCTGGGAAGGCGAGACAGCCGCCTGCGGCACTTCTTGATTTTCAGAAGTTTGAATTACACCTATAGGCGTTCCACACTTACTGCAAAATTTCACTCCATCTTTAATTTCATTTCCACAATTTTTACAAAACATAATTAAATTTCCTTTCGTTTATAAAATATTTATGCATCTCGAATCATCGCATAAACAAATCCACAAAGAAGAATTAGTTCAATGATTCCGACAACAAGTCCAATATATGCTTTTGCCTTGTCGGCTTCTTTGTTTTTAATCGCAAGTGCTCCGAAAATTGTCGCAGGTATTCCTAAAACTAAACCTATGCCACAGCAAAATAAAGGAATTCCTGCAATAGAACACCAAAAAGATGTTCCTGCATAATTTGTTTTATTTTCAGAACTATTTGATTCAAATTGACTTGCATTTGCAGAATCTATAGCTATATTTTGCTCACTGTTCACAGCAGTTCCGCAATTCGGGCAAAATTTTCCTTTTTCAATTTCATTCCCACAGTTTTTACAA
>CAZQMA010000013.1:0-41011 GCA_964594275.1 uncultured Ruminococcus sp.
TCCGGGAGGCGCACCTATGAGACGGCTCACACTGTGCTTCTCCATATATTCGCTCATGTCGATTCGGACAATATTGCTTTCATCGTCAAAGAGTGCATCGGCAAGCGACTTGGCAAGTTCGGTTTTACCAACGCCTGTAGGTCCCAAGAAGAGAAATGAACCTAAAGGCTTGCCCGGGTCTTGTATACCCGCTCTCGAACGAAGAATTGCACTGCTTACCTTCTGTACTGCTTCGTCCTGTCCTACAACTCTCTTATGAAGTATTCCTGGCATATTCAAAAGCTTCTCTCTGTCCCCTTCAACCAGTTTTGCAACAGGTATACCTGTTCTTGCGGCTACTATTTTAGCAATTTCCTCTTCTGTAACACGGTCTCTCAGAAGTGTGTTTTCGTTTTTGCGGGCTTCGGCGTTTTCCTCTTCCTCAGCAAGCTCTTTTTTTAGCCTTGGAAGTGTACCGTACTTAAGCTCAGCGGCACGGCTCAGGTCGTACTCACGCTCTGCCTTTTCAATCTCGCCGCCCACTCTTTCAAGCTCTTCTCTCAGTTTACGCACCTTTGAGATGCTGTCCTTTTCATTGCCCCACTTTGCCTTCATCTCGTGAAGCTGTTCTCTCATGCGTGACAGTTCCAGCTGTACCTCTTTCAGATGCTCCTGTGACAGGCGACTGTCGTCCTTTTTGAGAGCGGCTTCCTCAATTTCGTGACGTATGATCTTACGCTGGATTTCGTCAAGCTCCGTAGGCAGTGAGTCCATCTCCGTTCTGATTAGTGCACAGGCTTCATCCACCAGGTCTATCGCTTTATCAGGCAGAAAACGATCGGTTATATATCTGTCAGAAAGGGTTACTGCGGCTATAAGTGCCTGATCCTGAATTTTTACGCCGTGGAAAACCTCGTATCTCTCCTTGATACCTCTGAGAATTGACACTGCATCCTCTACACTTGGCTCTTCAACCAGCACAGGCTGGAAACGTCTTTCAAGGGCTGCGTCCTTTTCAATATACTGTCGATACTCATCAAGAGTTGTTGCACCGATACAGTGAAGTTCTCCTCTTGCAAGCATAGGCTTCAATAGATTTCCTGCGTCCATTGCACCGTCCGTTTTGCCTGCACCTACAATAGTATGAAGCTCATCTATAAAGAGTATAATACCGCCTTCGCTCTTTTTCACCTCGGACAGCACAGCCTTTAGACGTTCTTCAAACTCACCTCTGTATTTAGCACCTGCAATCAGCGCACCCATATCCAGTGAAAAGACCTTTCTGTCTTTAAGACTGTCGGGAACGTCGCCTCTTACTATTCGCAGTGCAAGACCCTCTGCAATGGCGGTTTTACCAACGCCCGGTTCACCTATGAGCACCGGGTTATTCTTGGTTTTTCGTGAAAGGATACGGATAACGTCTCTTATCTCATAATCTCTGCCGATAACAGGGTCAAGCTTGTTATTCCTTGCAAGCTCCACCAGGTCTTGACCGTACTTTTGGAGGACATTGTAGGTTTCCTCAGGATTCTGACCCGTTACCCTCTGGTTGCCTCTCACTGTCATGAGGACTTTCAAAAATTCATCCTTTGTTATATTGAAGGTACGGAAAACATCGGACAATGCGCTGTCTGCGGTTTCAAATAAACCCAGCATGATATGCTCAACAGAGACATACTCGTCTTTCATCCGCTCTGCCTGCTTTTCCGCTTCTGAAAGTGCTCTGTCAACACTCTGGTCAACGTAAACACTGTCAGCAGGTCGGCTGCTTCCTGTTACAGAGGGCATCTCCCTCAACTTCTGCATCAAAGCTGTTTTCACGTTCTCAGGGCTTTTGTTCATTTTAAGGTACAGCTCAGGGATAAGTCCGCCGTCCTGTTCAAGGAGTGCATACAGCAAATGCACCTGAGCTATGGCGTTGTGTTTATATTCCGTAGCAAGACTGCTTGCACTGCGGATTGCCTCTGTTGATTTTTCTGTAAGCTTCTGTACATTCATCTCATTTACCTCCGTTTTTCTTTGTTTTTATTGATTTCTCATTATTTTCTGATTATAACTGCGCTCTATCAAATAACCATGCCGTACTGTCTCACGAACTCTGCAAAGCTCTCTCTTGTCTTGTCTCTCAGCACTGCCACAGGTATTCCGTCCTGCAAACCCGAAAAATAACTCTGCATCATTTCGTCAAGTCGGCTTACATAAAGACTGATTCCCTCGCCTATTTCTTCCGCTGTGTGACCACGTCTCAGAATCCGTCTTGACATCCTGCCCGGGGCAAGCTCGTACATCCCCGTCTGCTTTGAAAGCTCCGGCTCCGCTGTAAGCTCCAGACTTATCACATACCTGAAAAAATCGTCCATCGCAGGGAGAAGAGCGGTATTCTTCGTTCTACACGATACCCTCAGCCAGCCTATCGTATCACCTTCAGTCTCTCTCAGAAGCTCTACACTGTACCTCAATGCAGGACGGTATTTATATCTCAGTGCACCGTGCATGGACATTATTGCATCCGATGCACCTGTCTGTATACGAAACAGCTCATTCATCTGTCTTTCCAATACCGAAAAAACCGACTGCATCTGCATTTCAGGCGTTGTGCACCTGAGATGACCCGCCAGAATACTGTTTATCATCGCCGAACGGCTCATGCCCTGTCTCGCCGCAAGCTCGTCCACAGCTTCTACTATGTCGTCCATCAGCACTATACTGTATACACTCTTCTTCATGGGATTCACCTCTCTTCTTTCTTTATATATTATTATACCACAATTATATAATTTGTCAACGGTATTATGTAACCGCATTTGCAAATTCTAATTTTATAAAGTCATATACAAATAAAAACGTGCATTCATTAAGCGTAAAGCTTACAAATGCACGTTTTGTATAGTGAGAAAGGAAGATATCAAATCAAATTACGCCATCAAGGACAACCTGGGTTGTACCATCCGCTAGAGTGAAGTTATCATAAAGAACGTCGTTCAGCCATATATCACAGATACCGCCACTATAAAGGGCAGGATCGCTTATTAGCACTGCACTGTACTTTTTGTTGGGATAGGCTGTAGCCAGGGACGCACCGTTTATAGAGACGGATACAACATTTTCCTTCTTCATAACCGTCGGAAAAGAGAACACCGCAGAGGTCTGACCCGTAGGAACAGTCTGATTCATGCCCACTGCAATTACCGTTCCGCCGTTAATGGTGAAATTACCGGTGTCGGAGATAATGCCGCCACGGTCAATATCAGTTTTCTTACCACCGCAGGCTGTTACAAAGCCTCCGTCAATCTGTATAATATCACGGCTCTTGACGCCGCAGTTATCGCCGTTTGCTGTTATTGTACCCGATGTGATGAGAATGGATTTATGAGAATTTATACCTATTTTCTCAGCATCAACTACAAGTTCACAACTACTGATTTCAAGGTCTTTATTGCATACAACGCCGTGTTCATTGTCGCAGAAAACGTAGAGATAGCCGCTTCCTTTGATTTTCAGGTCATCTTTGCTGAAAAGTGCCGCATCACAGTCCGCATTAGTGGTGTAGGATTCAAGATAGTTTGATGAGCCTTCCACCACGTTTACTATAACCTTATCCGCATTATCAATTTGGATACAAGGTGCTCCTGTTTTAGTGATGCCTACACCGTTGAGACGAAGCTTTACCTTTTCTTCATTGCTTACATTTACGCAAATCTGACCTTCATTAAGAGTACCGGTCAGATGATAGTTGCCTGCCGAGAATATGGAAAGGGTAACGCCGTCAAAAGTATAGCCATCGCCGTTGCCTGAAACTGCAAAGTCTATGTACTTGTCAACATCCTCGGGAGCGATATATTCCGTTGTAGTGGTGACAGTAGTTGTTGTGGTTACTTTTGTGGCAGCTGTTGTTTTCGCACTTCCGCCTGAATTGCCGCCAGAGCTGTTTCCGGAGCTGTTATTTGAATTTCCGCCCACAGCCTTTACCGTTGTGACAGCGTTTTTCTTTGTTGTCTGTGCGGCAGTGGCGGTCTGCACTGTGCCGGTAGTGACAGATGTGGTTGCCTGTAGAGCCTTAGTGGCTGTAGCCGTGGTTGTATTGGCAAAGTCGTCCTCATCGTCATCCTCAATGTCAGTTCCCTGCACAATCTCTACATCCTTAGCCACAATCTGTTCCGTATCCTCGGCTGTTTCGCCGTTTTCGCCGCATGCACACAGTCCCGCAAGCATTGCCACACTCATAAAACACGCCCATATACGATTACGTTTCATCATAAAATGCACCGTCTTTCGATTTTATGCTCGCTCGTAAACCTTGTCATCATAGCGGAAGAGCGTCAGCACAACCGTCAGATTGCCGTTCAGGTTGCGAAGTTCGTCGATGAACTGTTTCTGGTCTGCGTCATTCTTTACTTCAAGGCTGTATACCAATTCAAAGAGTGAGCCGAAGTTTGTGGTCTTGATTCTTCTCAGCTTCCAACTGGTGGTATACTGGTTGAGGATTCCGTCAAAGAGTCCGATGTAGTTGAGGTTTTCGGGGATGGTTATTTTCAAAGTCATGGAGCTGGTTTTGCACTTACCGAAGTTTACCATGTCGGCAATAACAAGAACAGCCGCAATAACTACAAAGAAGATAAGCAGGAACCAGATATTGCTTGCACAGTTTATACCGCAGATAACGCCCGTTGCCATTGCAAAGAATACATATGTAATATCTTTAGGGTCGCCCGGTACGGTACGATAGCGGCAAAGGGTAAATACACCTGCCAGGCTCAGAGCACTTGCTGTCGAGTTAATCATCACCAGTACTACCGATACGATAACAGGAAGAATAAGGATTGTGAGAACATAGCTGGAAGAGTAGCTGCTTTTTCTGTGGGTGAAAATGTAGAGTGCACTTATAAGGATACCCATAAGTGTACCCAGACCAAGGGTTAAAAGCAGCTCGCCCATACCTGCTGTTGCTGACGCAGTTGCACCGGAAAAGATTGTTTCTGTGGTTTCATTAAACATAATACTTTATGCTCCTTTTTTCAAGTTTTCTTTTAATTTCGTTCTGATAGGCTCTTCCGTATTTGGAAAAGCTGATTTTATATATTTTGAGGGCTGCAAGCTCTTTCGCAAGCCACATAGGCATGGAATTGGAAATCTTCACTTCCATAAGCCTTGACGAGGGTGAAATAAGCTGTTCGCCGTAGCTTTCGGTGCCAAGGTCAACCTCTGTACGCCTTGCGGTGATATTCTTGTCAAAAGTTAGGCGGAAGCTGTTGTCATCCTTGCCGAAGTAAGCCGCTCTTTCATAGCTGATGTACTGCTTAGGTGTTACAGGATACCGCTCCAAAAGTACGTCAAGTTCCTTTAAAACCTGTCTCTGGATGTACTTTCCGTTGTCAGCGGGATATGTACCGTTCCTTATATACTCCTCAGCTTCCCTCAGAGTCATTGTAACTCGCCTCTTATTTACAATGCCGCCTATCTTCTTCTTTATCTCCAGAAAAACCCTGTCATCGGGTCCTGTGGGAGACATATAGCTTCTCAGACGAATCTTCTCCTTGTAGTAGGGTTTCTCGATAGACTGTCTGATAAGGTCGTCATTTGCCGTATCATAATAGACGTTGTAGATTCCGTAGGTCTTACCGTCAACGCAGTAGGGGTCGGGATTCATGTAGTGGTCTATTACCTCCCCGAGGGCTTCATACTGTTCGCCTGACAGCAAAAACTTTATCTCCTGACGTTCAAACGTCTGTATCGCCATGAATTTCGTCACCTCCGTTTTTTTACTGCACTCTAAAATACTTAAAATGCCTGTTCGTTTTCATCTTACATTAGCTATTATATATGACCTTACTTAAATTAACCTTAAAGTTTTCAGCTATATTTGATAATAATAAAAAATTCATTCTTTTCTTTTGAAAAAAAAGGTTGCTATTTCAAGAAAGTTAAGGTATAATATATTAGAAGCTGCGCTATGGCAGTATACATTATTATATATAAGGAGAAATCTATCATGGCTGAACTTACTTATGAAATCACAGAACATATCGGCGACTTGGCTGAACTTGCAGGCGGTTGGACAAAAGAGCTTAACCTCGTAAGCTGGAACGAACGTGACCCTAAGTACGATATTCGTGACTGGAACGCTGACCACACAAGAATGAGAAAGGGTATCACACTTTCCGCCGAGGAAGTTATGGCTCTCAAGGATATTCTGAACGAAATCGACTTTGATTCTTTTGACTGATTATTAATCTACTGAAAAAATAACCGCAGAAGCTATGGGGCTCTGCGGTTATTTTTTATTTTGTTTATATCAGTTTACTGTACGGCATCAGCTGATGCGTCGGCAGGGTCGGTTGACGCTTCATCATCGCTGCTTTCGTCTGCCCCCTCCGTGCCATCCGCCTCCTTCTGAGCTTCAAGTTCCTTAGCCATTTCACGTATCTTTTGAGGTGCGGGAATTTCGTCTAAGACGGGATAGAGGTTTGAAAGAAGTGTGCTGTAAGCGGAATAAGACAGGTGGATACCGTCACCGCCGTCACAGTCAGCTCTTAATCCACCTGAAGCTGCATCATATACTGCGCTGTAGGCATCATAGTAGATGACCTTGGAGTCAGCAAAAGAGTCTACAGTCTCTTTCAGCTTTTCGTTGAACTTCTGGATGGTGGACTGTGTTGTGAATGTACTTGACACACTTATAGGAGTAATGCCGGCTACTATAATTACAGAATCAGGGCATACCTCCTGTACTTTGGTTATGATATTCCTGTAGTTCTCTGCATACTCATCAGAGGTTGTTATATTTACATCGTTCATGCCCATGGAAAGATATATGTAAGCCGGCTGCGAATGTTCCAGTGCCTCGATATAGCCGTAGGATGAGCCGTCATAGGTAAAGGTGTAGTTGTCAATGCTTCTTGTGGCAAGATTGCCTGTTGCAAAGTCGTAGGGGTTGGTGAGAACCTGGTATGCACCGAAACCGCTTGCAATGGAATCACCCACAACAGACAACTCCTGAGGGTAAATCTCGTGAAGAATCTCAGGATCGATTTTGTTTGCAGCATCAATTAAAGTCTGAATTTCGGGTGTTACCGCACCGATAAATGCGCCTGAAATCATCTCTTCGGGCACCTGAACAGTATCGGGATAAGTTGTGGTTGTATCCGTATCAGCAGCATTTCCCCCTGAAACCGTTGTACCTGTAGTTATATCCGTATTTGCCGTTGGCTCCGTCTGCTCCGTGCTGCTTTCAGCGGAGAGGTTCTCGTCCTGTGAAACAGCGGGCTTCGGGTTCTTTATCTCCGTGGTATCCTCTTTCTTTGCAAAGTGCATGCTCACCAGAAGCAACGCCATACAACCCAGTGCTCCGAAAAGAGCAACCGAATTACCATAATCCTTCATTCTTATTTCTCCTTTCTATCTTTTGTCAGAATCAGTCGTCCCGTTCCTGAAGCACGCCCTCACGGTATGCGGCTATAAGAGATTTCAAATCCGCTATGCGCATCTTCATGCGAGCACCCTCGTCAGTGTCTCCTATAGAAATTCTTCTTGCCGTGTGTTCCACGGCTACCCGCTTTGAAACTATATCTGTGCAGTCGCTGACCGCTTTTTCTCTGGATTCAAAAGGCTCGTGTGCCTGGAGCATGAGACCATAGGAATTGTAGATAAGGGTATAGCCCGCAATTCCCGTAACACTTCTGTACTGCTTTGAAAAACCGCCGTCAATGACTAAGAGCTTTCCACCGCATTTAACCGGACTTTCGCCCTCACGCTGATGCACGGGAACGTGTCCGTTTATAATGTGGGAGCTGTCCTCTGTAAGCCCGAACTCACGAAGTATACGCACAGCCGTATCTATATCGTCCATGAAGCTGTAATAGGGATTCTTCTCCTCACGCTGTACATCCTTGTCGTCAATGAAGTAGCGTTCAAAGTTCGCCATCTTGCTTCTGCCGAAAAGCGGGGAATCGGGAGCGTTCCACAGAAACCACATGGTATCCCGTCCTGTACACTTCTCCTTTTCATTCAGCGAGATAAACGCCTTTCTCACACAGCTTTCAAGTGCGTCATAGAGGGCACGTCCTTTATAGAGCTTACCGCAAACGGGTACTTCACGGAAACTTCCGTCCTCGTTCATGGGAACACAGCCGTGATAGAGGAGATTTCCGTTGTAAACTTTATAAAGACCGCCTTTTTTCAGCAGAAGCTGAATGTGTCTCTGGAGCTTTTCACAGTGTACAAAGGCTGACTGGAGCTTTTTCACAACATCCTTTTCTTCCTGTGTAAGGATGTATGGGTCATTGGGGTCGATAGTGGGGAACGACTTGTCAAGAAGCTCGTATTCCCTGCCGTCAAGGGTTATTGCACCCTTTTCATAGTCGATTTTGTGAAGCAGACGACGATTTTCCATGTTATATTCAGGATGTGCCGCCATAAGCTTGCCATCAAGCTTGAACTGTATTATTGCAATAGCCTTGTGCATCTTCATTGCAAGACCGATTTCTGCGTTACGCTCTCGGGCTTTGCCCCGTATCTTAAACTGAGTACAGGGGTCATCTCCGTAGACCTCAAGCGCAAATCTTGCAAGAGGCAGAAGGTTTATGCCATAGCCATCCTCTAGGGTGTCGTAGTTTCCGCAGAGGAGAGAGTTTCGCACTACCGCAGCGATACATGCAGATTGTCCCGCTGCTGCGCCCATCCACACAACATCATGATTGCCCCACTGTATATCCAATGAGTGATAACTGCACAGTCTATCCATGATAAAATGAGCACCCGTACCACGATCGTAGATATCGCCTAAGATGTGGAGATGGTCGATTACAAGATGCTGGATAAGTCTTGAAAGGCGTACAATAAAGTTCTCGGCACAGCCTATCTCTATAATAGTATCCACAATGGAATCATAGTATGCCTTTTTATCAAGCACTTCGGGCTTTTCCGTTATAAGTTCTTCGATTACGTAGGCATAATCTTCGGGAAGAGCACGTCTAAGCTTCTCTCTTGTATACTTTGAGGAAAGCACCTTGCACACCTCGATAAGACGATACAGCGATACCCTGTACCAGTTTTCCATATCAGGCTCGCTCTCTTTTACAAGCTCAATGCGCTCCTTGGGGTAGTATATGAGAGACGCCAGGGCAACCTTCTCGCTCGTGCCTAAGGTGTGACCGAAAACGTCGTCTATCTTCTTGCGTACAGCACCTGAACCGTTTCTCAGTACATGGGAAAAAGCCTCATACTCTCCATGGATGTCGGAAATAAAATGCTCCGTTCCCTTGGGAAGATTCAGCACTGACTGTAAATTGATTATCTCTCTTGTAGCACGTCCTATAGTAGGATATGACTCGGACAGCTGCTCAAGATAGCGGGATTTTGTATAAGCCATACTTCCTCCTGTTACACGTTTTTACATTACCACTCATATTATAACACATATCCTCTTAAAATGCAAGAAAAAAATCCTCCCGAAAAACATTTTCGGAAGGATTCTTTAAGATTATTGGAATTTACTGTTTAACCCAGTACGTTTGCAGTGCCGATGATGTCAAATGTTACGGTGAAGCCATCGGTGGGCATTGTGTAGTCCAGAGGAGCAAGGTCAGTGTTGTAGATATTTACAAGCTCTATATACATATTGCCCTGTGCGTCTGCCATTACAACAGGCTTCTCAACAGGAATATCAACTCCGTCACAGGTGATTACAACGTTGCTTACGTGCATTGTGGGATAGTATGTAAAGTCAGTGCTTACGAAGAGCATATTGAGCTTTGAGCTGTCCTGAGAGAAATCGTAGCCGGAAACAGATACGCTGTAAGTGCCGTCGCTTGTGATAGTTGCATCGGTAAACTCTGCACCAGTGTCGATAATTTCGTTATCCTCACCCCACTTGATAAGGGTGTTGAAATGCTCGGTAGCTGCGCCATATGCACCGTCGTTGTATGCATTTCTGAAAGTATAAACCTCAGTCTGGATACCGATATATGCGTGCACCTCGGAGGAAAGCTGTACATTGGATTCAACTGCTGCGTCTGCTCCTGCCTGAGGGTCCTTGTTTGCTACTGCTTCTACGATGGCGGAAATAATCTCAGGCTGAGTCTGTTCACAGGTGCTTCTATCGAATACGCCGAAGCCATATGCTGCATTTACATTGTTATCCCAGTATACGGGGATGATGCCCAGAGATGCAGCCTTACCTGCCAGGTAAGCGTTGTAATATACACGGTTAGAGAGAATTTCGCCTGCGTAAGCATTATCAGCCAGAGACTTGTCGATACAACCGTATTCGCCGATAATTACAGGAATGCCATTGCTTACATAGCTGTCGTAAAGCTTCTGGAGCTGAGCGTCAAGATAATCCTCCTGTCCCCAGTTGCCTATACCTGTGGAGCTTGCGCCTGCTGCGATTATTTCCTGACCCTTTGTACCCCAGAGGTAGGTCTTAATGTTTTCTTCGCCGCAGTAATCCCAAGGGTCATAGCAGTGAACGGAGAGCATCATACGGTTCTCATCAGCCTTGCAGTTTTCGTCTGTGGGGAAAACAAAACCGTAGTCGCCTACTGTGTAGTCAATGTTTGTGTTCCAGCCACACACCATCAGGTAACGATGCTCGTTATTAGAGCCTGTTGCACGTACTGTATCAACGAAGATCTGATTGTACTTATTGATGTTTGCGTAGTAGTCTCTGTTGGGATCACCGTTATATGTACCGTCAAACTCCTCGTTCATGGACTCGAAAATCAGGTGTTCGTCATAATCCTTGAAACGCTCTGCAATCTGTTTCCATACTGCCTCGTACTTTTCGCAAATGTAATCCTGATCCTCGCCGTTGCAGAGGAGCCAGCCGCCGTCAATGGTATTGTAGCCATCGCCGTGGATGTTGATGATAACATAAAGACCCTCAGCATAGCAGTACTGTACTACTTCTTCGACTCTGTCCAGCCACTCGGTTTCAATCTTATAGCCGTTAGCATCGTCAATCATGCTGAGATAGGATACGGGTACACGGATTGTCTTGAAGCCTGCATCTGCAACAGCAGTGATAAGCTCCTGTGTGATAACAGGATTGCCCCATGCGGTTTCGCCTGGTATCTGGTTGCTGTTTGCTTCCAACTGGTTACCCAGGTTCCAACCTGCGCCCATGTCGGCAGCAAGGTCAGCTACGGGAATTGTAAAGTCACCGTCTGTTACGACAGCAGTATCACCTTTTTCCTCTGAGCTGCTTTCAACGTCCTTCTCTCCGCCGCACGCAGCCAAAGAAAGAGCCATTGCACTTGCCATAGTGCAGGTCATAAACTTTTTCCAAAAACTCATTTACTTTTTACCTCCAATAAATTTGCAGACCTTTCAGCCTGCTAAAAAACATATAGCTTTATTATATCATATTTTTTCAGAGTGTCAAGTGTTTTTTCGTCCCGTAAACTTTCTCTACTGTCTTTTTTACGTTTTATCTTTGTTTTGTATGCTCTTATGGGGCTTCAATAGAATTTTTTTGAAAATCCACTTGCAAAGCGCATAAAAAAATGGTATAATAAATTTGAATTATATATTCTCACGGAAAGGAGCCCCGGATTTCCGGGGATATTATACAAATCATGGATCAGAACCGTTCAAGAATCACTCAGTTTTTTCTTGCCTTTGTAAGCTTTATCTACCTTTTTATAGTAAGCGGAATCAGCGTACTCTCGGCACTCTATACCGTAAGCATCCCAAGCGGGCTGCTTCTTGCAGTCGTACTTTCCCTTATCGGAATCCTGGCACTCTCCGCTATGCTTTGCTCACGTTCACACCCCTTAACTAAGTTCAGCTGTATGCTTCTGCTTCCCGCTCTTTTGCCTACAGTTCTCATTAACTTCGGCGAATGGGCTTTAATCGTGCCTCTGACTGTGACTTGTCTCCTCATGTTCTTCTTCTCAGGTACTGCCGAAACTCCGAAAACCATCTTCGGCACAGCCTATTTGCTCATCTACGTTCTGGGTTCACTGGGCTATTTTCTCGCAGTTTCACTCTTTTCTACCAACAGCACCTCCGTGCTTCTGGAATCAAGAGTTTCCGATTCAAAATCTTATCGCTACTCCCTCATCAACACCGAGGACAGCTCAGGCGGCAGCACTGCCGTTGAAATCACTCCCAACGACATGGACATAAACTTCTCCGTTATCTCCTTCTTGGCTGAGGGATATGAGCGTACCGTTTATATTGAGCGTCCCGTCCAGGACAATATTTCCCTGGAGTGGAAAACTATGGGACGCCAGGAGGTTACCGCAGAACTGTGTGCCATCTCCGACAGCCTTACCGTGAAAATCCCTACTGAAACAAAGAAAAAGCTGGGTTACGCCGAGGACGCCGAGGTTTATCTCCGTGACCTCTCCGACAAAACCCTTTCCGAACTGGGTGTTCCTGCCCAGACTGATGTTCTCTACATGAACGGTGAGCCTTGCTTCCGTTCCTATATCGCTGTCTTGGAGGAGTACTTCTCTTCTTCTGAGCGTGTTTCTTCTGTATTCTAAGCGTTTTAATGCGCTTATAATAGACCAATGAATGAAAATACCGGAGGTTAATCATGAAAGAATTCTTTACAAACATCCCAAAAATCCCCTACGAAGGCAAGGCTTCTACCAATCCCCTCGCTTTCAAGTACTACAACCCCGATGAGGTTATCGGCGGCAAGACCATGCGTGAACAGCTGAAGTTCGCTCTCTCCTGGTGGCATACCATGGGCGGCGACGGCACCGATATGTTCGGCTGCGGTACTACCGACAAGACCTGGGGTGAGACTGATTCCGTAGAACGTGCTAAGGCTAAGGTCTACGCTGCTTTTGAGATTATGGATAAGCTCTCCATCGACTACTACTGCTTCCACGACAGAGACCTGTCTCCCGAATACGGCAATCTCGCCGATACAAACGCAAAGCTCGAAGAAATCGTTGACCTTTGCAAGGAGCTTCAGGACAAGACAGGCAAGAAGCTTCTCTGGGGCACAGCTAAGTGCTTCGACCACCCCAGATACATGCACGGTGCAGGTACATCACCCAGCGCAGATGTTTTTGCTTACGCAGCAGCTCAGATTAAGTCCGCTATCGACGCTACAATAAAGCTTGGCGGTCAGGGCTACGTTTTCTGGGGCGGACGTGAAGGCTATGAAACACTTCTGAACACCGATATGGGTCTGGAGCTTGACAACATGGCTCGCCTCATGCACCTTGCTGTTGACTACGCAAGAAGCCAGGGCTTCACAGGCGATTTCTATGTTGAGCCTAAGCCTAAGGAACCCACAAAGCACCAGTATGACTTCGATTCCGCTACTGTTATCGGCTTCCTGAATAAGTACGGTCTGGCTGACGATTTCAAGCTGAACATCGAGGCTAACCACGCTACTCTGGCTCAGCACACATTCCAGCATGAGCTGCGTGTTGCAAGAACAAATAATATGTTCGGCTCTATCGACGCAAACCAGGGTGACACTCTCCTGGGCTGGGATACTGACCAGTTCCCCACCAACGTTTACGAGGCTGCTCTCTGTATGTATGAGGTGCTGAAGGCAGGCGGCTTTACTAACGGTGGTCTGAACTTTGACGCTAAGGCTCGCCGTGGTTCCTACACCATGGAGGACATCTTCCACAGCTACATTGCAGGTATGGACGCATTTGCTTTGGGTCTGCGTATTGCTGACAAGATGATTTCCGATGGCAGAATCGACAAGTTCATTGATGACCGTTATGCAAGCTGGAACACCGGCATCGGCAAGGACATCATCGACGGCAAGGTTACAATGGAAGATCTGGAAAAGTATGCGCTTGAAAAGGGCGAGGTTACAGACTCCCTCTCAAGCGGCAGACAGGAAATGCTGGAAAGCATCATGAACAATATCATGTTCAATCTTTAATTTATAAAAGTATCGGGGCTGTTTCATGGCAGCCCCTTTATTATATTTTAGCGTTCATATAACCGAATTACCGGAGGTATACCGAAATGGCAAAAGACAAAACCGAAAAAACCAACGCTATGCGTATCCTAGAGCGAAACAAGGCACCCTTTCTCCATCGTGTATGGGAAGAGGCAACGTCCGAAAACACCGGTGCGGAGCTTGCCGCCGCTCTTGGGCAAGACCCAAAGCGAGTTTTCAAAACCCTCGTCACTCAGGCAAAATCCGGCGGCTACTACGTCTTTATGATTCCCGTTGAGGAAACCCTCGACCTTAAAAAGGCTGCCTCTGCCGCAGGTGAAAAGGCTCTCTCTATGCTGAAATCCAAAGACCTCCTGCCACTTACGGGCTATGTCCACGGCGGCTGTTCGCCTATTGGCATGAAAAAGCTCTTCCCTACCTTTCTTCATGAATCCGCAAAGGAATTTGATACCATCCTTTTCAGTGCAGGAAAAATCGGTCACCAGCTTGAAGTTTCCGTTGCCGATTTATGTAGAGTTATTCCTGTGACACTTGCGGATGTTACTGCGTAATATTCTCAAACCCGTGATGCGCAGTACCTCTCGGAATCTCATGCAGTTTCCGAAAACATTGCTCGTGTAATAGGACATTACGATTCCGTAAAAGCCGAAAAGCGGTATGCATACAAGCACAACCGTTATGCGTACAGCGTACTCCGCTAGATAGTTCATGGATGAAAAACGCTGCCTGCCTGCGCCCTTGATTATGGCCTCAAGAATAATTTCAAAATAAATAAAGGGTACAACCGGGGCAAGGAGACTTATCATTTCCCCTGCAAGAGGTTCTGCCCCCATGAAATCCGCTATCACTCCGCCAAACAACAAAAGTACTCCGCAAACTGCGGCAGAGTAGATAAACGTCAGCCCCATAGACCGCCTTGCAAGATACCTCAGACGACCATGGTCACCTGCCGCCACCGCCCGTGCAACTTCGGGGAGAAGTATACCCGACAGTACGCAGAGTACGGTTGACGGGAAGAAAAGGACGGGGATGACGATGGCTTCAAATATACCGAACTGTGCAAGAGCATGCTCGGGGGACGCCCCTGACTGACGGAGTGTGAACGGGATAAGAGCATCGTTTGCTGTGCTGAGAGCAGAGGTAAGGCACCCGCCTAAGAACACAGGAAAAGCCACTTTAAGATATGCCTTGAAAGTCATAGCGGTTTTGCCGCAGTTTTTTTCACGGCTCACACAGAAATCCCACACTAGCATACACAGGCTCACTGCGCTTCCCGCCGCCATACTGAGGGCAAGGACTATGCAGGTTGTACGGACATCGGCGTGGTTTACCCGCAGAAGAAAAGCCCCGAGAATTGCTGTTCTCACCAGAAACTCCAATATATCACATAAAGCGGCTGTGCTTACTCTGCAAACAGCGTTGCACCTTCCCTTGAGACAGGCGTTTATTCCGCCAATGGGAAGCACAAAGGCGAGTATACGTACAGGGAGTACCATATCGCTGCTTCCGAAAAAATGCTCACTTATAAATGGTGCTGCTATGATTATTGATGCAGAGACAGGTATGCCTAAAATCAGACTGAAAACCGCTCCATGACGAAAAACCCGTTCAGGGTTTCCCTTACGTCCCAGTTCCTCGGAGATGAAACGGCTTGCACAAACATACCCTCCGCCGCCCGCTGCAACAGATGCAAACTGAAAAAACGTTCCCATCAGGGCTATCATTCCTACTGCCGCCGACCCTGCCTTTTCCGTTATCCATAGGTTGAGACAGAGAGACATACAGTCCAGTATCAGCTGCACTACGGTCAGCTTTATTGTATCTCTTCGGATGCTGCGTGAGGGCATAGGCATTGTTCCTTTCAAATTGTAACTAAACTTTTAATTTTAGAAAAAACTGAATTTTCTCTTGACAAGCTTATTTTCATGTGATATAATATTTATCTGTGAGTACGCTCACATTACATGAAATTTACAGGACTACTGTCGGCGCATATGTCCGATGGGCTGCTGTTAATTTATAGGACAACAGTATGAAAGAGGTGAAAATCATGAGAGAGGGTATCCATCCCGTATTTGAAAAGACAACCATCACTTGTCATTGCGGTAACGTAATGCAGACAATGTCCACAAAGAAGGATATCAAGGTGGAAATCTGTGCTAAGTGCCATCCGTTCTTCACAGGCAAGCAGAAGCTTGTTGATACAGGCGGACGTGTTGATCGTTTCAACAAGCGTTTCAATATGGGCAAGTAAGAACAAAGAAAGGACGGTATTTACTTACCGTCCTTTTGCTATCTGCAAAAGGAGTGTTTTACTATGGAATACCGTACAATCGAAAAGCCTGTTACAGGCACTCTCATTGAAAAAAAATCGGAATTCATTGCAAGCCTCTTCCCTGTTAAAACCGGCGATGAAGCCATTGCCTGCATTGAAACCGTTAAAAAGGAACACCGTAAGGCAAGGCACAACGTTTACGCCTACATAGTACGTGACCAGAACACCAGCCGCTACTCAGACGATGGTGAGCCTCAGGGTACTGCAGGTATGCCGGTGCTAGATGTGCTTCTCAAAAACGGTCTTACAGATATATGCTGTGTTGTTACACGCTACTTCGGCGGTATACTTCTTGGCGGCGGCGGATTGGTAAGAGCCTACTCAGGCAGTACCTCCATTGCCGTTCAGAATGCCAAAATCATGGTCATGCGTGAATGTCTGCCCATCACTCTTACCATGGACTACTCCATCTACGGCAAGATAAGCTATATCCTACCGAATTATAGCGTATTGCAGCTGGATTCAGTCTTTGGAAACAATATCACACTCTCACTTCTCGTTCAGGCAGAACTTTGCGATAAGCTCTGTGCAGACGTTACCGACCTGTCAAACGGTCAAATCGCAATTGAAAAAGGCGAAAGACAGTTTGCGGATTTTTCGAGTGTTTTAAAGAATATGTGATTTCTCATAAAAAAAGAGGATTTTATCGTTTTAAAGCGTATATTCTCAGTAGAGGCTTTTCAGCCTGTTTTTACAAGACGGAAAGGAGAAGTTAAATGCAGATTCGCAGACAACAGGAAATGCTATATGATAGTATTTTGGGCGATTACGCTTGTTTGAACACCGATAAGGCAAAAACAAAGCGTCTCAGACCCGAAGAACCCTGTCCCTACAGAACTGAATTTCAAAGAGACCGTGACAGGATTCTGCACAGTAACTCGTTCCGCAGACTTAAAAGAAAAACTCAGGTTTTTCTCTCTCCAACAGGCGACCACTACCGTACACGCCTTACCCATACTCTGGAAGTTTCTCAGATTGCAAGGACTATTTCCCGTATTCTCATGCTCAATGAGGATTTAACAGAGGCTATTGCACTGGGACACGACCTGGGACACTCCCCGTTTGGTCACAGCGGTGAAAGTGCTCTTAATAGCGTATGTCCTCACGGCTACCGTCACTATGAACAGAGCGTCCGTGTGGTTGACTATATCGAAAAGGATGGACAGGGTCTGAATCTCACAGAAGCCGTCCGAAACGGCATACTCTGCCATACAAATAAAACTGCGGATACAAAGGAAGGCTGTGTTGTACGCATCGCCGACCGCATTGCCTATATCAACCACGATATAGAGGACGCTATCCGTGCGGATATACTGAGAGCAGAGAGCCTGCCCGCAGAAGCCGTTTCTGTGCTGGGTAATACGAAATCAAAGCGTATCACGACACTTGTTGCATCGGTTATCGAACACGGCGCAGAGAAAATCGGTTTGGATCCAGCAGTGGAAAAAGCCCAGAATATCCTGCATGAATTCATGTTTCAAAACGTATACTATAATCCCGTTGCCAAAAGAGAAGAGGAAAAAGCTAAGAATCTCCTCATAAGACTCTACGGCTATTATATTGAAAATATAGAAAAGCTACCCCAAAGCTACATCGCCATTGCGGAAAAGTTTGACAAGGACAGAGCTGTCTGTGACTATATTTCCGGCATGAGCGACGGCTATGCTATCGACCTTTACAGAGAACTCTTTGTTCCCAAGGAATGGAAGTAGGTGACAGAAAATGGCTATGCTGTCAGATGTTTTTATGGAGCAGCTTCGGCAGGCTTGCCCCATTGAAAGCGTTATGGGAAGCTATGTCTCCCTGAAAAAGCGTGGACGTACTATGGTTTGCTGTTGTCCTTTCCATTCGGAGAAAACGCCATCCTGTACCGTTTATCCCGACCAGCAGAGTTTCTACTGCTACGGCTGTGGTGCAGGCGGCGATGTAATCACCTTTATGCGCCGTATGGATAACCTTACCTTTATGGAAGCGGTTGAAAGCCTGGCAAAAAGGGCAGGAATCGTTATTCCCGAAAATAAGGAGGAAGCACGGCGTTCCAAAATACGTGCCCGTACCTTTGAGATAAACCGTGCAGCCGCTAACTTCTACTACAAAAATCTCTTGGGTGCAAACAAGACAGGTCTTGCCTACTTTGCTTCTCGTGGTCTAACTCCCGCTACTATCAAGAAGTACGCTCTGGGTTTTGCTCCGGATGAGTGGAACGCTCTTTCCAATGCCCTTAGAAAGAAAGGCTTCACGGAAGAAGAGCTTATTGAGGCAGGCGTATGCCAACGTTCAAAAAAGGGCGGTATATATGATGTTTTCCGAAACCGTGTGATGTTTCCAATTGTTGACACAAGAGGAAATGTTATAGGCTTTGGCGGGCGTGTTATGGATAACAGCACCCCAAAATATCTCAACTCCTCTCAAACTCCCGTTTTTGACAAGGGCAGGAATCTCTTTTCCCTTAACTTTGCAAAGGATTCAAGCTCCAATATAATGATTCTCGCCGAGGGCTATATGGACGTTATCGCCATTAACCAGGCGGGCTTCTCAAACGTTGTTGCAACTCTTGGTACTGCAATTACCGCAGACCAGGCAAGGCTTATTTCCCGCTACGCTTCTGAGGTTATCATTGCCTACGACAGCGATGGCGCAGGTCAGGCTGCAACAAAAAAAGCTATTGCACACTTTAATGATGTGGGTATAACCGCCCGCATTCTCCACATAGAAAACGCTAAAGACCCTGACGAATATATTCGCACTTTCGGTGCAGATCGTTTCCGTCTCCTCCTTGAAAAGTCAGGCGACGCCATTGCTTTCCAGATGGAACAGTGCAAAGCGGGGCTTGACATCTCAAAGGACAGCGACAAGGGTAAATGGCTTAACCGTCTGGTTGACGTGCTTGCGAATATACCAAACAAGCTTACAAGAGATGTGTATATTTCCAAGGCGGCAGACGAGGTTAAAATCTCCCCCGATATTCTCCGTGAACAGATAGAACGTAGAAAACGCAGTGAAGCGAATAAGCAGAAGAAAAACAACTGGGACAGAATTAAGCAGCAAACCGCTCCTCTCAGGCAGCGTACGCCCGAGGGTGAAGCACGGCAGCAGCTTGCAAGAGCCGAAGAAGAACTTCTGGGTTATATGCTCATTCACCCTGAGTCTCTTCAAACCCTTGCGGGAAAGATTTCCTTTGCTTCGGAAAAGACTCCCTTTTTTGCCAAGGTGCTTGACGCTATGCTCTCCCTTGAACGTGAGGGTGTCCCCTGCTCCTACTATGCTCTGGGTGAAAAGCTCACCAGTGATGAAATGAGCAAACTTTCGGGAATTATGGCGAGACAGCGTGACTTCCCGCCAAACGAAAAAACCGCAGAGGACTGTATCCGTGCAATATGCAGGGACAACATTACAGCTCCTGACAGCGATGAAGAACTTCTCAGACTTGTCAGTCAGAAGAAGTCAAAGCCCACAGTATAAACATATTCTTAACTACTAAATCCGCATATCAGCGGTGAAAGGATAAATGCTATGGAAAATACAATGACTCCTATGAACAGCACCAAAACTACCATTGAAAAGCTCCTTGAACAAGGCAAGGTTACAGGTAAGCTGACCACCAAGGAAATCAGCGACGCTCTGGACGAAATGGATTTTGACGCAGACCAGATAAACGCCTTTTATGACACCTGCGAACATATGAATATCGCAGTTATCGACGACGCTTCCAACGAAGATCCCATTGAGCTTATGGAAAACCTGGAAGCTTCTCTTTCCACCGAGGGTATCGCAATAGACGACCCGGTTAAGATTTACCTCAAGGAAATCGGCAGAGTTCCTCTACTAAGCCCCGATGAGGAAACCGAGTTGGCTCAGCGTATGGCTGACGGCGACCCCGCCGCCAAGAAGCGTCTCTCCGAAGCAAATCTCCGACTGGTTGTAAGTATTGCTAAGAAATATGTGGGACGTGGTATGCAGTTCCTGGATCTGATTCAGGAGGGTAATCTGGGTCTTTTGAAGGCTGTTGAAAAGTTTGACTATACAAAGGGCTTTAAGTTCTCCACCTACGCTACATGGTGGATTCGTCAGGCTATCACCCGTGCTATTGCCGACCAGGCAAGAACTATCCGTATCCCCGTTCATATGGTTGAAACCATTACTAAGGTTAAAAAGGTTTCCAGTCAGCTCCTCCACGAGACAGGTCATGACCCGTCTCCCGAGGAAATCGCACAGAAACTGGAAATGCCCGCTGAGAGAGTACGTGAAATCATGCGTATTGCTCAGGATCCGGTTTCCCTGGAAACTCCCATCGGCGAAGAGGAGGACAGCCACCTGGGTGACTTCATCCCCGATGACGACGCTCCCGAACCCGCTGACGCCGCTTCCCTCTTGATGCTCAAGGAAACCCTCAACGAAGTTCTCAACACACTTACCGAAAGAGAAGCCAAGGTTTTAAGACTCCGCTTCGGTCTGGAAGATGGCAGAAGCCGTACTCTGGAAGAGGTTGGCAAGGAGTTTGAGGTTACTCGTGAGCGTATTCGTCAGATTGAAGCAAAGGCTCTGCGTAAGCTTCGTCATCCCAGCCGCAGCAAGAAGGTTAAGGACTTCCTGGACTAATCTTCTTTTCGGCTGTTTGCTACATAGGGCTTGCGGTCGGATTTTAATAGAAGTTCCTGCTCACGCCCTATCTCACCTTCAAGCACATATGAGACCGTCAGTGTCATGGCGGTCTCTTTTTTTATAAATCGGGATTTTGAACTTATGATTTCACATTCGTCGAGAAAGTTCTTCTCATACCGTTCCTGCTGTTTCAGAAGATTATCACGCTGCTCCTCTTCAGTATATACCCGCTGCTCCTTGTCGTATTCCATCCACACCCTACTGTCAACGCTTATGGGAAGCTCCCTTCCGAATAATGTAAGAGGTGTACTTTCGGTGCGAATGTTGTAGTCAGTATAAGGGGTTTCCTCGTTAGACAAAGGTATTCTTATGGTAAAGAGGTCGAGTGTCTTGTTACACGTTTCACGTCCCGTAAGTGTGCGGACGTTATCCGATTTCTCGCATACAAATGTCACCTCTTCCTCGTATATTCCCGTTATACTCCCGCTCGCATGGGTAAAGGAGATACCGCCGAATTTGTCCGTTCTGATTCCGCTGACTATCACCTCCCCCGCCTTTACTGCGTCCCCCTTTTCATGGAGAAATTGTCCGCTACTTATCTGTGTATTTGTTATCTGAGCGGTTTTTTCGGCGATGATATGACACGGTATACGGTTGTCAAGCGGTTCCGGTGCTTTCTCCGTTTCCATGATTTCAACTACAAGTCGGTTTCCCGTATGGCGCATACCAACCCAGGCTATCTCATCAAAGGCCGCACGAAGCTTATTTTCACTGCCGTAGAAGTCAATACTCCCTATAAATGCCCCTTTCTTCACTCCACATTCAAGAAGCACTTCTTCTATTTCACTCTCCGTAACAAGGCTGTTTCCCTCTATCTCTATCACCATCACAACATTTGCGCTGTAGACAAGAAGTACAAGCCCCAAAAGAAGCCCTATGGGAAGTCCTATCCTGCTCCTATACTGTGATAGCCACTGAGGAACTGACCTCTGTACTGTGATTTCAAGGGAAACTCCCGATTCACAGGCTATCCGCTCAGTTATACGCCTGTCACAGCGTCTTATGATAAAGAGCAGTTTTCCGTCCTTCATCTGCTGCCGCCTTTGCACTACTCCCTCTCTCCTGAGATTATCGGCAAAGGCACAGAGGTTTGTGCCCACAGCGGAAACGCTGAGCCATCCTCTTATGATTCGCTCAAACTGTACGTTTCTTGGATGATAGGTCACTTTTCCCATCCCCTTTCCGTATCCATTCAAGAGACTGAATATCTCCGTATACAATGAGACTGCCCGGAGAATAGCTGTCCGCCAACAAACCGCTGCCCCATATGTGAAGCTGTGAGTCGATAAGCTGTACGGCTATGCGTATATCGTTATATTCAAGTATTCTGCGACAGTTTTCAAGGCAGATGTATTTCCCTGCTGTAACCGTTACAACACTCTCCAGTCCCGAAAAGCTCCTCAGTCTGTCAAGACCGCTATCTTTCACAGCTATCACCTCACTTGCATTTTATGTAAGTCTCTGCGGGAATAGTACAAAACAACGCCTCATATCCTGTTACGAGGTGATAATATGGAAAAGAGTCTCTGCCATACATATATAACACCCGCCGCAATTCTCCTTGCCGCCGTCACTGCGGTTATGTGGAGCGGGGAGATTGCGGCAGGAATCAGAACAGCCGCCGATGCATGCGTCTATACCATGATACCCTCCCTCTACTTTATGCTCATTTTAAGCGGACTTTTTATGAAGTCGGGGCTGTGTTCAAAGGCTGCACGTTTCCTTGAAAGAGCTGCAAGGCTGCTTTTCGGGTGCAGCGGTGAGGTGGCTGTAATCTTTATTGTAAGTCAGGTTGCAGGCTATCCTGTAGGTTGTACTATGCTTTCCAAACTCGCCGAAAAGGGTCAGATAACAAGGAAGCGGGCTTCTCTCCTGTCAGGTTGCTGTTACGGCTGCGGCCCTGCCTTTATCGGAGCGATTTTTACCGTCTCTCAGGATGGTCGTATTGTTTTTACAGCCTGTACTTTGTCGAATTTTATCCTTTTTCTCCTCTGTTCTCGCATAGGCGGAAAAGACGACCGCCGCCCCGAAGCATCTTCACTACAAGGCAAACTTTCTCCGGTTGAAGCTACGATTTCAGGCGGAAAGGCTATGCTTCGTATATGCGCTATGGTACTTCTATTCGGCGCTCTGTTCGGCATGGCTGAGGGTATGGGGCTTCTTGACTGCCTTGGAGAACGCTTTGAAAATATACTATCTCCTTTCCTTGAAATAAGCCGCATTACCAACTGTCTGCCCTATCCCTGTTCCTTTCTTCCATGGCTGGGAGCGATGGTTTCCTTTGGCGGCGTGTGTGTTCTTATGCAGCTAGGGGCGGCTTCCGAGGGTAGGGTTAATCTTCTCTCCGTCTTTTTTATGCGGGCTTCGGCGGCTTTGATTACTTTTGTAATAATTCTTCTCTACCTGTGGTTCACGTCTCCCGATGGTCAGACGGATACTTCCGTAAGCTGTCTTGCTCCGCCGTTTGAACCTTATGAAAGCTCTCCGCTCCCATCCTTTCTCCTTACAGTCATGACTTTCATGCTTCTCTTAAACGCAGAAAAGGAATAATTCTCCGTAATTTTGGAAAATACGTACAATTTTCTATTGACAAGAATTTCATTTTGATTTATAATAAAAATGTATAGATTTGCATGCGATGATTTATAACGAAAGGAAAAGGGGGTAATTCGTGATGAAACTATACAAAAAATTAGCAGGTCTTATGGTTGCAGGCGTTATGGCTACAACAGGACTTACAGGTGCTCTGCCGTCAAGGACTGCTCTTACAGCCAGTGCCACAGATGACATGACTGATGACTGGATTCATGCTGAGGGCAGTAAGCTCTATGACATGAACGGCAATCAGGTATGGCTTACCGGTGTAAACTGGTTTGGCTTCAATTGTACAGAAAATTTCCCGCATGGTCTCTGGAGTGCAGACTGCGATGAGCTTCTCTCCTCTGTTGCCGACCACGGTATCAACTGTATCCGTTTCCCTGTTTCTACAGAACTTCTGGTTTCATGGATGAACGGTACTCCTCTGGAACCTGTTGGTTTTAATGCGTCAAACGACGCTCCTTACTATGTATTCAATCCTGACTTCTATGATGAGGAAAACGGCGATACTGTTGACAGTATGCTCATATTCGACACCATCATGAAGAAGATGAAGAAGTACGGTATCAAGGCTATTATTGACGTTCACAGCCCTGCTTCTCATAACTCAGGACATAACTACAACCTGTGGTATCACTCCGCAGGCGCAGCTGACGCCGACAACATGGCTATCGCTGCTGACGGTACAAAAATGACCACCGACCACTGGATTGATTCACTGGTATGGCTGGCTGATAAGTACAAGAACGATGACACAATCATCGCTTATGACCTTAAAAACGAGCCTCACGGCAAACGTGGTTACTCAGGTACAACCTGCCCTACCGACATCGCTAAGTGGGACGGCACTACCGATGAAAACAACTGGGCTTATGCGGCTACTCGCTGCGGTAAAGCTATTCTGGAGGTAAATCCTCACGCTCTTATCCTCATTGAGGGCGTTGAACAGTATCCCAAGACCGAGAACGGCGCAACTTATGACACTGCCGACATCTGGCAGGCTACCGCTGAACAGTCTCCCTGGCACGGCGCATGGTGGGGCGGCAATCTCCGTGGTGTAAGAGATTATCCCATTGACTTCGGCGACGCCACTCTCAACAAGCAGATTGTTTACTCTCCCCATGACTACGGCCCCTCCGTATATGCTCAGACTTGGTTCGACAAGGACTTCACAACACAAACTCTCCTTGATGACTACTGGTACGACACATGGGCTTACATCAACGAAGAGGACATCGCACCTCTGCTTATCGGCGAATGGGGCGGTCATATGGACGCTGACAAGAACCAGAAGTGGATGGAGCTTCTCCGTGATTACATGGTAGACAACCACATCAACCACACTTTCTGGTGCCTTAACCCCAACTCCGGTGATACAGGCGGTTTGCTGGACAGCAGTTTCCAGGTATGGGACGATGAAAAGTACGCTCTCTTTGAAGAATCCCTGTGGCAGACTCTGGAAACCGGTAAATATATCGGTCTTGACCACAAAACTCCTCTTGGCACTAACGGCACAGGTCTCTCACTGGACGAGTTCTACGGCGGTATCTCCGCTTCTGAGGGCAGTAACATCAACGGCGGTACTGTTGTTGGCGGAAACTCCGGCTCTCAGCCTACCGACCCGACACCAAGCGTTAAGGGCGACGTTACAGGCGACAGGAAGATTACCGTTGTCGATCTGGTAAAGGTTGCTAAGTATGTGGTACAGGCTCAGGGCGCAACGCTCGATCTTGACAGTGCCGATGTAAATGGCGATAAGAAGGTTAATACTGCTGATTTAATTCTGTATAGAAAGTATCTCAGCGGTGAGATTACATCATTCTGATTAATACGAGGACTTGATTTATGAAGCGAGAAGATTATCTTTCCTGGGATGAATATTTCATGGGAATAGCGAAGCTTTCTGCTCAGCGCAGTAAGGACTGCAACACTCAGGTGGGTGCATGTATTGTAAACGATGAGAATAAAATCGTTGCTGTGGGCTACAACGGTATGCCTATCGGCTGCAATGACGATGATATGCCCTGGGACAGAGAAGGCGGCTTTCTGGATACAAAATATGCTTACGTATGTCATGCAGAGCTTAATGCTATTCTCAACCGAAACGATGGCAGTCTCAAGGGATGCAGACTTTATGTTACCCTTCATCCCTGCAACGAGTGCGCAAAGGCTATTATCCAGAGCGGCATACGTGAGGTTATCTACGGCGACAACAAATACGCTGACGCTGACAACACCCGTGCTGCTACAATGATGTTCCGTCATGCAGGAGTTGATACTCGCTGCTACAGTTCAAGCGGACGTGAGCTTACTATTACGCTTTAAAGCTCAGAACGTAAATTCAAGGGTCGCTCCTATTCGGAGCGGCTCTTTTTTATCTAATATTTCCAGACTGCACTCCGAAAAAATATCAAACTTTTTTTCAAATACCTCTTTGCTTTTTTCTCAGGATATGTTATAATGAATATATACGCTTATTTGATAAACGACAGAAAAACATTTAACGAAAGGAATCCGCATATATGCGCATACGACACAAACCATGGGCTAAGCCTGAACTTGAAGCCTGCCCGTTCTACATCCGGAACCCAAAGGAAATGAAAGGTAAGTGGAGTTCTCTCTACCCCAAAAAACAACCCCTCAGACTTGAACTCGGCTGCGGCAAGGGCGGCTTTATCTCTCAGGAAGCCCCTGCTCACCCTGAATATAATTATATTGCCATCGACATCAAAAACGAAATGCTGGTTCTCGCAAAACGTAAGCTCGAAGCCGCCTACGCTGAGAAAAACATGGCTCTCGATAATATACATATCTTTATCTGTAATCTTATGCTCTTCTCTGAACATTTTACCGAAGAGGACAGAGTTGACAGAATCTATATCAACTTCTGTAATCCCTGGCCACGAGGTAAACACAACAAACGCCGTCTTACCCACATAAGACAGCTTCTCCAGTATAAGACAGTCCTTGACGGTGAAATTTGGTTTAAGACCGACGATGACCAGCTCTTTGATGAGTCTATCCCCTACTTTGAGGAAGCGGGTTTCAAGGTGAAGTTCATAACCTACGACCTCCACTCTGAAACAGGTATCGAAAGCTTCCGTACAGAGCATGAGAATATGTTTGCGGAAATGGGCAAGAAAATCAAATTCCTGATAGCAGAGCCTATCAAATAATTTTTAATTCATTTAGAAAGGACTACTACTATGGCATTTAACGATAAATCCGCCAAAACCAGAAGCATCTCCATGGAAATAGTTGCAGATGGCACTCAGGCTAATGAAAACCCTGCCGCCTGGCACAGAGGTCTGGGCTGTATCTCTGCCAATAACTCCTCCCGTCTGCTTCTCGATTACAAGGCTCTCCACCCCAATGAGTACAGAGAAATCATGAATCTGCTTTTCCGCAAGGACTACGGTGCAGGGCTTCGTCACATTAAGCTTGAACTCGGTGCGGATATTAACTCTTCCTCAGGTACAGAACCTGCTACCAAGCGTTCCATGGACGAGGGTGCAGATGTTACAAGAGGCGCAGGCTTCCAGTTTGCCGCTGACGCTAAGGCAATTAACCCCGATATTACCCTGGACATTCTCCGTTGGGGTGAACCCGGCTTCATCACTAAGGCTTTCTCTTTCAGTCAGCAGGCCGGCTTCGAGGCACGCTACGCCTGGTATCGTGATACGCTCATTGAAGCATACAACGTTTACGGTCTGAAATTTGACTATATAAGTGCCGACGCCAATGAAACCGATACCGCCGATGAAACCTGGATTCTCTACCTCCGTGGCAGACTGGATAACGAAAAAGATGCTCCCTACGACTTCAAGAAGATTAAGCTCATTGCCTCCGATGAGGTGGGTACAAGAAATATTGCCGCTCAGATGGTTGAGAATTTTAAGCTGAGAAACGCAGTTGACGTTATAGGTCTCCACTACAACACCTACGGCGACTCCTATACAAATCTCCTGAATGAAGCATATGGCAAGGAAATCTGGTACAGTGAGGGTATCGCTCCCTGCAATCTGTCCCACCTTACCGTTCAGGCTGACGGCAGTGGTATTGCAGGCAAGAACGGTGCAATTGACGTTGCTAACCGTATCATCAACAGCTACTACAACGGTAAAATGTGTATGTATGAATTTCAGCCTGCGGTTGCATCCTATTATGACGGCTCATGCTATGCCCCTAAGCACCTTATTTGTGCGTGGGAGCCATGGTCAGGTCACTACCGTGTTGACAGCGGCTTCTGGATGGCTATGCACTGGAGCAGATTCTCCCCCAAGGGCTGGCTCTATGTAAACGGTGCTTGCTACGGTGACGGAGAGGAAAATCACCACATCCAGAATACCACCAACAACTTTATGACTCTGGTTTCCCCCGACAGAAGCGAAATGACCATGCACTTCACAAACGAAGACAGTGTTCCTCGTGTATACTCTGTTCTGGTCAAGGACATGGCTTTTGACAATAAGGTTCTCTCTACTGTTATTACAACAGGCCCTGAGCCGGGTCAGAAGTACGATGCAAACTGGTTTGTTCGTGGCAAGGCTATCAGACCTAGCCACAGAACAGGTGAAACCTATCTTATCAAGGTTCCGCCAAAGTCTATTATGACTGTTACTACTCTGGACACTGAGTGGGTAAACGGTACTGCCACATTCCGCAAGAATCCGCCTAAGTCAGAACGTCTTGCTCTTCCATACACCGATGACTTCAAGTACAGAAGAGATGAGCTTATGGTTCGTGGATGCGCTCCCAGATTTATGACCGACCAGGGCGGCGCATTTGAACTGATACACTCCGACCAGGACGGCGACATCGTTTGTCAGCGTATCACAAGCAAAAATCTCCCTACAAACTGGCGTTTCCGTGGTACTCCCGAACCTATCACTTGTCTGGGCGACGACAAGTGGAGAAGCTACAGCGCAGAAGTTGACGTGCGCCTTGACAACATAAATACCGACACCTATGCCGGTCTGGGCATAAGATATAATTCCGCAGTAAGCTGTGAAATCACTTCCCGCTGCGGCTACAGTGCGCTCCTTTACGGTGACGGCAAATGGAAGCTTCTGGATATGGACTCCGTTGCCGCTGAGGGCAGACTTTCAAGGCTTCCGCTCAAGGAATGGCACCGTCTCAAGCTTCTTGTTCTCGGTGACTCTATCCTCTTCTTCATCGACGGCAATATGATTACAAGCTACCGCCCCAAGTGTATTGTAAACTCAGGACGTATAAGCCTCCTCAGCTCCTATGACATGAATACCTTCAGAAACATCGAGGTTGCACCTATGCCCATCCTTCCTCTCTATGTAAGACGCTGTGACTGCTTTACTGAGGGTATCTTCTATAATGAGTTCTGGGAAGTGTGCGCCTGCGAAAAGTACACTTTCTACAATCGCACATCTATGAAAGCTCTTGAAAATGCGGCTTTCTCCTGTAAGTTCACAGGCACGGGCATTGCGGTTATCGGTACTGCTGAAGACGCTATGTTCCACGTTACAGTTGACGGTGAAACCGTGTATGACGAGCATTTTGTCTCCTACTGCGGCCCCCGTCAGGCTTGCTTTGTCATTGACCAGCTTCCCGAAGGTGAACACACTCTCCATGTAACTCTCCTCAGCGGCGAATTTAAGCTGGACGTTCTGGAAATCCCCGAAAACCACGTTATGATGCCTGATATTCTCACTGTTACTTCCCAGGCACTTGCTGCCGCCGTTCAGCGTGAAGAAGAGCTTTATAAGATGCGCCTTGCTCAGCAGCAGGCTGCTATGAATGCCGCACGTACACTTGAGCAGGCAGTTGAATCTCTCGCCGACGAGGATGAGCCTCAGGAGGAAGAAGTGGACGCTCCCGAAACAGAAAACGTCCATCACGAAGAAAAGACCGCTTCATCCCGACAGCTTTTCAGCAATATTACAAAAAAACGCTTCATGACAAAAAACGAGCCTTTGGAAGAGATGACTGAACCTGCGGCTGATAGTGCGGCAGAAGAGACGACAGAGGAGATTATCCCGGAATTTGCGTCTTTAGTAACTCCTGCTCTCAACGAAGCGGAAGTAAAGGCTCAGGAAGAGGCTGAGGAAGCTCAGATGCTTCAGCAGTTCTCCGAAAAGGAAGCAGCTCCCATCCCTGAAACCTGTATCGACGCTCCGGAGACTGTGGAGCTTGAAGCGGAAACTCACGAAGAAGCACCGTCCGCTGACCCAAGAGACATCTACTCCCAAGTTACAGCCGAGGTAAAGGCGGAGGAAAAGCAGGTTACACCTACTCCAGCTCCCGCTGTGAAGGAAGTTCCGCTGGCACCATCTATGATTATCGAGTCTGAGGACGCTCCAAGCTTCCGTCCTGATTTTAACATTGATATTGAGGTCTAATATGATTAAAAAGATTTTTGCAGTGCTGTTCGCACTCACATTTGCTTTCGCCTTTGGCTGCGGTGAAAAGGACGAAACCGACGTCAAGGCTCAGCCCAAGGAAACCGAAACCACGGCAGCTTCCTCTGATTCTCAGAACGGCAGCATCGGCACTATGAGCTATACCTGCCCCGGAGATTGGGTTATGGAGGAGATTAACGGTCAGATTACCTACACTGTACCCGATGGCTCAGGTGCTATCATAATGCAGCTCACTGACGGCAGTATGTTTACCGCTGAAACCGAGGACGAGCTTATCACTCTCCTGGCTGAACAGAGCGTCAGCGCATGGGAGTCTATTGAAGGTGCGGAAATCACCTACAGCGACTGGAATGACACCGCCATTGAGGGAAAAAAGTGCTATGTAATCAACTACACCTATGAGCTGAATGGCGTCAGCACCTACAACACATCCTACTTCTTTGCAAATTACAACGACACCGCCAAAGACCTTATCACCATCACAGGTATGGCTCTAACTGAGGGCGTACTCCTTGATGAGGAAATCGAAGGCGTCCTTGAAACGGCTGTGTTTAGCTGATTTAAAAATAAAGGCAGACTGACCTATAAAAAGTCAGTCTGCTTTTTTTGCGTTGTGCCCTTGAAAAAATCGCTTTTTTTCATTGACAAATACCCTGTGTTCTGCTATAATTAAGGGTAACAAATCAAGAAAGGAATGATTGGATGAAAGAAAAGCTTTCGGGCTTTTTCAGAAAGTATCCACACTGGGTTATGCTCTTGTACTGGATAGTATATGGTCTGGTGTTTGAACTTCTGGAATGGTTTGTGAAGCCCGACTATTACCACATAATGTACTGTCCGCTTGACGATGTGATTCCGTTTTGTGAGCTGTTTATCATCCCCTACTATTACTGGTTTATTGCGCTAATCGGAATTCATCTCTATACTTTCTTCAAAGACCCGCTTGCTTTCAAAAAGCTTATGTGCTTTATCATATGCGCTAATACACTTTCGGTTATTATGTTTATGGTTTACCCGTCAATGCAGCTGCTAAGACCTGAAATCATGCCCAGAGACAATGTTCTCACTAACCTTGTTTCCTACATATATGCCATCGACACCAACACCAACGTCTGTCCCTCACTCCATGTAGTTGACGGCGTGGCTGTGTGGCTGGCAGCGATGAACTGTAAGTCCCTGCGTACAAAGGGCTGGCAGATTTTCTTCGGAGTAAGCACCGTACTTATCTGCATTTCAACGGTTTTCCTGAAACAGCACTCTCTCCTGGATATTCCCGCAGGTCTCTGCGTATGTATCCTGTGCTACCCTCTTGCTTTCGGTAAGCGCACCGAACGCTATATCCGTCTCATAGACAAACGCAAAAGGCAACGTCTTATTTTAAACTGAAAATAAGACCGACACTTATATTATGTAAAGGCTGCGTAGCTAAGTTCTGCGCAGCCTTTTTCTTTTTCTGTGGCACATTGTATCGCAAAAAACAGCGACTTCCCCAATTGGAAAATCGCTGTTAGTGCGTGATGAACAGGTAGAAACAAAACTGCTCACTTTAAATTTTATCGTTTGTGCTTTCTTCTCCGAAACAGCTTCGCAAAAATCAATGCACCGACAAGAATAACAATGCAAATTCCGTATATGACCAGATTGCTTACTAGAGTTGACGATGTATTGCCTGAAAAACCGCCAGGCATATTATTTCTGTCGAAGGTTCTTTCACCGTTTTGAGGACTTGAAGGCTGTCCTATGTTTTCTTCTGTAGTTTCCTCGCTCTGTGAATTATCATCGGACTGAGACGGGTCGAATCCTTCGGGCATCTCTCCGCCGAACTGAGACGGGTCGAATCCTCCCGGCATCTCTCCTCCGAACTGGGACGGGTCGAATCCTCCCGGCATCTCTCCGCCGGACTGGGACGGGTCGAATCCTCCCGGCATCTCTCCTCCGGACTGGGACGGGTCAAATCCTCCCGGCATCTCTCCTCCGAACTGGGACGGGTCAAACCCATCTGACATTTCGTCGCCAAGCTGAGAGGGATTAAAGCTCAGCGAAACTACACTTATACCTTGCTGGGTATTAGCAAGTGATGTGGCAGAGGGTGTGGTATCGTCCTCTGTTTCCTTTTCAGTTGGATTATCGCTTCTGCCTGACGGTTTTCCGCCGCCGAAGTCGCCGCCGCCCATATTCATACTGCCCATAACTCCAAGGTCAATATTAGATGCGTCTATAAGTGCGTCTGAATTTCTCTGTTCGTCTGATGTTGACGGGATTGTTCCATTAAGCTGACCGTTTATGGACTCTCCACGCAATTTTACAACCTCGTATAATGTCTCTGCCGCTGTCAGATATTCATCGTAGGTGTAAAAAGCATTGGGGTCGGTTTCTACAAGCTTATCAATTTGACCTCTGACACGATTATAGAAATTCTCAAAGCCGTCGCCAAGCAGATATTCGTCTACAAGCTGCTGCATATAGGTGTAATACTGCTGATGATATTCCTCGTTTTCCATCAAAGTATCAAAGAAATTCGTGCATGAAAATGCGTTATCTATGGGGTCGTTTACCGTGCTTGTTGCGTCAGAGCCGCCGCCCATTCCTCCAAGTGCAAGGTTATAATCCCAAGGGAGAATATTAAGCTGTCCGTTTTCTTCGTAGAGATAATAGTTGTGTGCCATCGTTCCCGAAAGGCTGTCTGAATTTACTGAGAAAATATGCACCGCCATATATTTCAGAAGATTGTCAATATCCATATATGTTTCCAGATTCTCGCCCTCAGAAATATTTTTCAGCGCAGTAATAACTCTTTTGTGGTCGGAATCGGTGGTATCGGTAACTTCGCAGTCCCATATGGTCGAATAGCTGTCATACTCATCATCTGTGTAATTCAAATCTGCGCCATTGCCGCTCATTGAGAAGCCGCCCTTGTCCGGGGAAGCAAAGTCTTTTCCGTCAGGCATTTCTCCGCTAAATTCTGACGGGTCAAAATCTGCGGGCATTTCACCCATTTCGGGCATCTCACCGCCAAACTCTGACGGGTCGAAGTCATCGGGCATTTCAGGCATTTCTCCCATGTCGGGCATACCGCCACCGCCAAATCCTCCGCCCATATTCATACTGTCAGGCTTATAAAGCTCACCGCTTTTTACGCCGTAGTTGCGAAGCAGGAAGCTGTCCTCAACAGCTTCAAGCGCCAGATATACGCCCCAGTATTCGCCGTTGACGGAAATCTCGGCATAATTATAAAGTGAAGCGTCTGCACCAAGATATGCATACATATCGTAGATTAAGGATTCTTTCATATTTGTGGCGTCGGCATAGTTGTTATTAAGAACAAGCTTATCAAGTCCATAACAGGTCTGACCGTCAACATACTGGTCAAATTCCAGCTTAAAGCTATATCTGTCGGTTGTCGGGTCACTTACAATAGAAGAAAGACTTGTATTGCCCTTTGGACGGATGCCCACGCTGTAAAACATTTTGCCGTTTATTTCCACATCACACTGATGATACTCCTCTGATATGGCATTGTCAAGCATTTCCTGCCATTCGGTTTCGTCCATAACAATATTCAGGCTGATGATTTCATCTGTGTCAAACAGCTCGGTTTCATACTCCATTGTAACTCCCTCGCCGCCTATGGCTTCTGTAAGCTGTTCGGCAAAGACCATCGTGACAAAGCAAAGACATACGAGAACTGCTGTGATAACGGCAATAATTTTATCTATGTGCTTATGTGAAAGCATAATTGCCCTCCTTATGACATATATTCACCGTTGTAGCTGACGAGGGTTGCGTTCATAACATCAGGCAGGTCGGTGATACGGTTTACAAAGCTTGTTGTTGCGTCCTTTGTACGAAGCTCTGCTGTAAGCTCTATGCCGTCAGCATTTATTGTCTTGGACTTTATAATATAATGTTCCACACCGGACGAGAGTATGGAAAGCACTGCTTCTTCTGCCTGTTCATTCTTACAGTTCATAACAAGGATATAGGGGTTATTTCTGATTTTGCGGTTAGCGAAAATCAGCAGGATTACACCGATGATAACCGAGCCGATAATAGCAAGAGGTATCATACCCGCACCTATAACAATACCTACCGCCAGTGCCCAGAATAAGAACACAATTTCAACAGGCTCTTTGATTGCGGTACGAAAACGGACAATGGACAACGCACCTACCATACCGAGAGAAAGGACAACATTAGATGTTACCGCCATAATTACAAGAGTCGTAACAAGCGACAGACCTATAAGGGTAAGTCCAAAGCCGGAAGAATACATAACACCTGTGAGTGTCTTTTTGTAAACAAGAAAGATGAATAAGCCGATAGCCAGTGCTATGACAAGTCCCAGTATGGTATCAAGGAAAGAAAATTCCGTAACGCTTTCCAAAAAGCTTGATTTGAAAATATCATTAAAATTCATTTGTATTTACCTCCATAGATTGTATTATTGTATTAATTAACCAAAACGGCGGCATGTACCGTATTTTGAAAATGCCTGCTGACGAATGCCCTCCGTCTGTATCAGACAAGAAATAATATCAGGCAGATATTCGTCATATTTTACTTCCATTATCATATCATGCGCACTATCCGTTGCACTGATATCCTGTATATCCTGCTCTAAAAATTCACGATGAAACAGGCTTGTGCGTATCTCGGAATCAAAGGTTACACGCACATTTCCCGCCGCATAAATATACGGCTCTCGCACATAAGAAACAAGTACCCTTGGGCGAAGCTGTTGGGTTTTCATTTTCCCCGCCAATTCACGCACAAGCATATTCGGATGCCCCTGCATCCACTCCGTTCTACCGCTAAGAATATTCCGACATTCATCTTCGGTAATATGAGCGTCAAGCTTCATACAGAGATTGTTATGCTTGATTTTCTTTTCAAGGGTAATAAAAGAAAAGTCATCGTTATAATAACGAATACGAAATTTTTCACGCATCCTTATACCGTTCAGCTTTTCTTTTAACGCCTTATCATCGAAATTATCGAAATAAATGCTTCGGATTTTGTATAAGCCGTTTTGGTCGGTATGCGGGTCGGACTTCATAACAGTTCTTACTCTGCTTCGTATGGCTAAATAATCTGCTCTGCTGACAGAATATTTCAGCTCGTGACGATATTTATTCTGCAACTCCATTTCTAACACTCCTTTCATATCTGATAGCTTTATTATAGTAAGTCAGCCCGTAATGTACTTGAAAAAAAGTGTGTTAGAACTGTGAATTTTGCCCTAAAACATTTATTTCACATTTTTAAGTCTCATTTCATGTTGATTTTAACTTGAGACTGTATTATAATAAGTATAATGAAAAGGACGGTGAGAAAATGCGTATTCTGATTGCCGAAGATGAGGTTTCAATTGCAAAGGCACTTGAAGTTATGCTGAAAAAGAATAAATATGCTGTTGACATTGTTCACAACGGATTGGACGCTCTGGACTTCATAGGTCAGTATTCCTATGACGGACTGGTGCTTGATATTATGATGCCGAAAATGGACGGGCTTACTCTACTGAAAGAAATACGAAGAAACGGAAATAAAACCCCTGTTCTGCTCCTAACTGCAAAAAGCGAGGTTGAGGACAGGGTCGCAGGACTTGACGCAGGTGCGGACGATTATCTGCCCAAGCCCTTTGCGGCTTCTGAGTTTTTAGCAAGAGTCCGTGCGCTGACACGTCGCAGCGGAAATTATGTTTCGTCTGTTTTAACATTCGGAAATACTGCTCTGGACTGTGGAGAATACAGCTTGTCAGTAAAAAACAAAGCAGTAAAGCTAAACAATAAAGAATTTCAACTTATGCAGCTGTTTATGAAATATCCCCACAGAGTCTTTTCATCTGAGCATTTAATGGAAAATGTTTGGGGACTTGATTGCGAGTCGGAAATGGACGTTGTTTGGACTTATATAGGCTTTTTAAGGAAAAAGCTCAGACAGCTGAACGCTGATATTGAAATAAAAACAATCAGAGGAGCAGGTTATGCACTGGAGGAGTTGCAATGCTAAAGAAAATGCGTTGGCGATTTATTTCGGCGGCTATGATAGCGTTTTCCGTTGTGGTGGTTGCTCTTTTATGTATCATTAATATCTTGAATTACAACGAAGTTACTAAAAGACAGGATGATATAATACAGACAATCGTAGACATCGAAAACAGCAATCCCCCGATAATGTCAAAGCCGCCTATTCCTCATCAAGGGTTTTCTGACGAAGTTGGATATATGACCCGTTTTTTTGCGGTTATATGTAACGAAAACGGAGATGTAACCGATATACGCCGTGATTATATCGCCTCTGTATCAGACGAAACCGCTGCTTCATACGCCCGCTCTGTTTTAGAAAAAAGAAACAAGTCGGGATATTATGAGGGCTATCGCTATACTGCTCTGAGTATGAATGGAAAAACTTTTATTATCTTCCTTAATTCCGAAAAGGAACTTCAGAATGTATATAGCCTGCTTCGTATCACTTCCGTTGTCGCTGTTTGTTGTCTTATAATTGTATTTATCCTCGTAAATGCCTTGTCCCGTCGGGCAATTGCACCATATGTACGGAATATCGAAACACAAAAAAAGTTCATTACAGGAGCAAGCCATGAGCTTAAAACCCCGCTCACTGCAATATCTACAAGTGCGGATGTTTTAACATTTGACCTCCCTGATAATGAGTGGGTTGCGAACATTAAGCTTCAATCAGCTCGTATGTCAAAGCTGATTGCAAACCTGATTACCCTTTCCCGCCTTGACGAAGAAAATCCTTATCCCGATAAAACAACATTCTCCTTGACAGAAGCTATTTGGGAAATATCAGAGCCGTATGCGGCTGTTGCAAAAGCAAGCGGAAAAGAATATGTACAGCACATAGAAAATGACATTACAATGTTCGGCGATAAAAGAGCGATTCAGCAAATGGTGTCCATTCTGCTTGATAATGCTAAAAAATATTCGCCCCCTGACGGGAAAATAAGACTTGATGTAATAAAACGGCAAAAAAAGATTGAAATTTCCGTCTACAACACCTGTCATATTGAGCATTATGAAAATATAGATAGAATTTTCGACCGCTTTTACAGGCTTGACGAAAACCGTTCCACAAGAGACAGCTACGGCATAGGGCTATCTATTGCCAAAGCAATTGTCGAAAATCATCACGGAACAATTCACGCCGAAACTCATAATGGTGAAAATCTTTTGGTGCGTATTCGGTTTTGAATGCAAAACAGCTCACCGTGCAGTGTGGTGCATAGTGAGCTGTTTAATTATATGCGATAAAAAACTCCTCAATCCACGTCGGTTGAGGAGTTTTTATAGCCTGCTTTTCACATCTTCACGCCTGTGCCTACCAAACGGCGGCTTGCGGCTTTTAACGGAATACGATAGCTCTGCATTTTACCTGAATAGACAGGCTCCCAGCCTTTCATTCGCAGAAAATCCACAGGCTTTACAATTTCAGGCAAATAAGACGCTTCCATCATGTTGAATCTAAGCAGCACATGACGTACAAACTCAGAGCAGTAGAAGTGATTACTCTGTTCAAAGTGAATCTGTGCTGCTGCAAAGAAGAGTCCAAAGTAGTTGTAGCCATACTCTCCACGGCGTATGTACATGGATTCAAGGAAGTAACGCATTTCATTGTAGACTGCATCAGGCACCTGCTTCCTAAGCACTATAATCTCCGTCTCAGGAAACCGCCTGAATGTGCCTCCTACCCTAGACTCCTTAACAAAGCCGCCGATAACGGGGTTCATAGGATTTACCCGTCCAAATGCGTATATTTCCCGCAGCGTTTCGTCAAGACTGATGGACGCATGGTTGTACTCTGCCCCTGTGATAAGCTTGAGTATTCTTGACAATGCCGTTCCTGTCTGACTTAATACGATGTAGATATTCTTCATCTCTATCACTGCCTTTCCGTGATATGCTTTATGTTTATTGTACCATATTATTCATAAAAGGTCAATACTTGTTAAGCAGAGATTTTAGAAGTATCAAATCAAGCACGCTTACCCTGCCGTTACTGTCCATATCACAGCGACAGAGTGCCGCTTCATCAAGGCTCTTTACGTTTATAATATGCTTTTGAAGTGCTACTACGTCAAGGAGCGTTACCTCTCCGTTTCCGTCTGCATCGCCTGTAACTGCACTCTCATCTATCAGTGTAACACTGTAACCGAGAGATACAAGCTCTGCTGCGGCTGTCCCCCTATAAGTGATAATCTCTGTTCCGACATAGAATGGATTTTCGCCGATTTCCGTAACATTTCGGCTTACGGTAACATCAAGCACAGCGGTATTGGAACCAAATGCATTGCTTGAAATTTCAGTTACACGGTAGCTTTTGCCATTGGAAAAAACATAGCCCGGAATTATTATGCTTCCCGATTCACTGTAGCCGCTGTTGTTTTCCCAGTAGCTTCCATCGCCTACACTTGCCGTCATTGTACTTTCATCAAGGACATATCTAACGCCCTGACTGTCACAGCCGTTTATAAGCTCATAGGTAAGGCTACTCAAATCAGTTGCCGACTTGTCAAGCTCGTAGTAGGGATAGAGGTAAAGCTCTCCTGCCGCAGGGAAATTCTCGTCGATAATCGAGGACTTATCCCCCTCCTTTGTGGTAAAGCCAAGAAAACGGTAAGTGTTGCCGTTTCGGGTTATAGTCTCCTCATAAGGCTTGTCAAGGAGAGAAAGAGCCGTTAGAGAGGGCTTGTTGCGAATAGATTGAGTGAGCTTGTCCTCAAAATCGTACTCGCCTGTATAAGTGTAATCACCTGATTCAAGGCAGAATGTAACAGAATAACCCGATGCTGCCCCCTCGATAAAGGCGATAGGCGTAATCTTTACATCTGTGTTGCCGCCTAGAACGGTGTAGGTGTCCTCGCTCCAGTAGTTACGGCTGTCGTTGATATTAAAGGCGGTAATCTGTGAACTGCCCGCAGTAGACTCTGTACAGTTGAAAGCGCAGCCATAGAACGGAATAAACCAGGCATAATAGCCGTCCTCGGTAAGTTCCAGATTCATGGTGTTGAGTCCGTATGTAGTGTAGGCACTGCTGTATCCCTTGTCATTCACAGTAAACGAAGTGTAGAGGTTGCCAAGACGGATAGGCTCAGTCAGACCCTCAATGCGATAGAAGAAAGTATAGCCGTAGTGTCCATCCTCTGTAAAGGTATAGGGCGCACTTAAAAGCTCTGCCTTGTCATCATTTGTAATGGAAACAGCTTCCCTCTCAGGGTAGTAGCCTGCCATGCGGCTGTCCTCGGTTTCCGTCTTATCAGGGTCACTTTCCCCCTTTACGGTAAAACTGCCCATATAGTTTGCGCCCAGTTCCTCGCTGTAGCGAAGGTCGGTGTTGGCAAATTTTGCGTCAAAGAGACTGTCAAGCGCCGCATCCTCGTTTTTCTCGGAAATTCTGAGGTAAATCTCCCATTCACCGCCGTGAAGAGTTTCAGGAAGTGTAAGACTTAGCTTTTCATCGGATGTAGTGCCGCTCGCCCAGGTATGAGGGTCAATGCTTGAACTATAAGTAAAGCTCGTCTTGCCGTCTGTGAGAATAATCTCAGCCTCTTTTGATTTGGGCGTGTCGGAAAATCCCGTATTTTCCACGGAAAACTCAATCTCAAAATTTCCGCCGGGAACAGATTCGGCTGTCAGTGCGCTCTTTCTAAGCACAAAACGATAACCCAGGTGTGCACGGATAAACTGCCATACATTCTCGCCGTAGAATGCGCTGTTGTCGCATGAAACCCCCAGTTTACTGTCAAGGGCTTCATCAAAGGTAAAATCGTCATATCCCATCCACTTCCAGGAAGCCCTATAACTACCGTCCTCATTCTGCGTAACAGTGCCGCTGTAATCGTAATCTCCAAGACCCGCTGACTCATAGAGTGCGTCAATCTCCTGAAGCTTCGCTTCTGCTTCAGTCCGAGTTGAGAAGTCCTTTTTGTCGGTATGTGTACGCCAAATGTTGCTGTTTATGCGGGTAAGATTTGTCAGGTACATCTCGGGAAGAGCGTTCTCGGGAAGCCAGGTGGAATATTTTAGCCGCCAGCCGTCATTGCCTGAAAACTCGCCGCCATAGGCAGGAGCGTTGCTCAGCCAGGCTGTTTCGCCCGCTCTGTTTTGGTAGGTGCCAAGGTCGGAATCTGAACCCATATAGCCGTCATTATAAAGACCAACACGTGCCGCCTGAGCGGAAAGTTCAGGGTCAGATAGGGTGTAGCTCATATCCTGTGCAGAGGTTTCCACGCCACAATAGGTTTTAAGCCACTCCCTGAAAATATTGGGTGTACGGACAGTAAGAGGAATGGAAACGGGAGTTATGTCCATGAAAGCCTGCAAAAGCTCCGCTTTATGTGCAGTTGAGGTGTACTTGCCGCCCCACTGCTCACCCCAACAACCTACAAAACCCGTTTCAATAAAGGATATTACGTCCTCGTATTCGCTGAAAAGTCCGCTTTCGCCAAGCTGTTCAACGTGGCGGAGAACCTGAGCAAAGTCAGACGGCTCGGGATTTTCTACTCCGTTGTCATCGTAGCGGAAGCGCAGTCCCACGGTTGCACCGTTTTCTCTGGCACTTTTCAGGGTGTTTTCAAGGCTTATAAAGAATGCACTGTCGAAATCATAATCCGTGCCGCTGTCGTTCATTGCAGAGGAATATCCGCCGATACCGATAAGTAGCAGAGAGTATCGAGAAACTGTGGTGGACCAATCCTTTCCCGGCTCGGCACGTATCCAGGGTGTTGAGGTGTAGCCGCTGTCACAAGAGCCAAGGTCATACTCGGTAGACTCGGTGTAGCTTATAGACTGGATTTCAAGTGTTGCCGCATCAGAAGTCAGCACGGGTACAGCTTCCAGTGCAACAGCCGTTGCCACCATCACGCTCAGAAATTTATTTAGGGTTTTCATAATTATCACGTCCTTTCAACTTTATTGTACCATATTTACGCATTATATGCAAGCAAAAAGAGTCCACCGCCTGAGCGATGGACTCTTGTTTTTATGAATTTTTCGCCTTACGCTACAGGCAGGGATTCAACCAGGTCAACGAGGTACTTCATCAGAGCAATGATGTCGTTGGAGTCGATTACGCCGCCATTAGACTGGCACTCTGCGTTTCTCAGAGCCTGTGCATTCAGGTCAACCTGCTTTG
>CAZQMA010000014.1:0-3531 GCA_964594275.1 uncultured Ruminococcus sp.
TAATGCCAGAAAATGACATTAAATCAGACAATCCGCTGACGAGAGCCGATGAGCTCATTGCAGGTGATGACCTGCCTGCACGTGAATGAAGGTCTGAAAATCAGGAGGAAAGAAAAATGGATGCATTAAAAATGATCAGCGAGTCAAGTATGAAGCAGGAAGCTCCCGTGATTTCTGTAGGTGATACCGTAAAGGTACACGTACGTATCAAGGAAGGCGACAAGAGCCGTATCCAGATGTTTGAGGGTACAGTTATCGCTAAGAAGCACGGCGGCATCAGCGAAACCTTTACTGTACGTCGTCTGTCTCACGGTTGCGGTGTAGAGAGAGTTTTCCCTCTCCATTCTCCCGTAGTTGAGAAGGTAGATATTATCCGCAGTGGTAAGGTACGCAGAGCTAAGCTTTATTATCTCCGTGACCGTGTAGGTAAGGCTGCAAAGGTTAAGGAACAGATTCGCTAAGTGCGAGAGGTCAGGCGGAGGCGCATATGCGCTTCCGGTTATCCTGACATCAAGACTTAAAAGGGGACGTTATGTCCTTTTTTTATTATATGGACAAATTCATTTCCGCACGGTGTGCGAGAAAAGAGGAGCATATGGAAAGCAATAAAAAGGGTATTGATGAAGAGAAAAAAGGCTCATTTTTAGGTGACGTGCTTGACGTGTTGGAGACAGTTTTTATTTCTGTCTTTGCTGTTGTGATGTTCTTTGCCTATATTGCACGTCCCGTAACTGTTGAAGGACGCTCGATGGAGGAGACTCTCCATAGCCAGGACAGACTTTTTATGTCTGACTTTCTCTATACACCCGAACAAGGCGATATTATAGTATGCGACAATACCGATTCCTGGACTTATGACGCAGACGGCAACCTTGTCAAGGGTCGTGGAATTGCCGAGGATAAGAAGCTTATCAAACGTGTGATTGCTGTTGGCGGAGATGAGCTTGACATTAACTTCACAACAGGCGAGGTAACAGTAAACGGCGAGATCTTGGACGAAACCTACATAAAGAATTCCACCACTACAAATCATGGTGCGTTTTCTTATCCCCTTACTGTACCCGACGGCTATGTATTTGTAATGGGCGATAACCGCCAGAATTCCACAGACAGTCGTGCGGCTGCAGTGGGTTTTGTGTCGGAAGAACAGATCCTGGGCAAGGCACTTTTCCGCTTCTTCCCCTTTGACAGTTTCGGCAAGATTTACGAGTAACCGGTGGGCAATACCACACAAAGCACACCTGATGGCTTTGCACGGCGTCGCCCTTGCTTTTCCATTATGTGAAAGGAGACAAGTGATGTCTGAGCTTACAATGAAGAATATACAGTGGTTCCCCGGTCATATGACTAAGACAAGGCGTATGATTGCCGCAAATTTGTCGTTGGTGGACGCTGTTGTAGAAATAATTGATGCCCGTATTCCCGAAAGTAGCCGTAATCCTGAAATGGACAGCATGATTGGCAATAAGCCCCGTCTCTTTCTTATGAATAAGGCGGACATGGCTGACCCGTCGATGACTGACAAGTGGATTCAGCACTTCAAGGCAAAGGGGATTCCCGCACTTCCTGTTGACTGTAAGAGCGGTAAGGGTGTGAAAAACTTTAACGGTGCCATAGAAAAGCTTCTGTCCGAACTTTTAGAGCGAAGAAAGAATGCGGGCATGGTGGGTACGCCCATAAGACTTATGATTGTTGGTATACCCAATGTGGGTAAGTCATCTTTTATTAATCGTATGGCACAATCAAAGCGTACCAAGGTTGAGGATCGTCCCGGTGTTACACGAACAAAGCAGTGGGTTAAAATCGGCGCAAACATGGAGCTTCTGGATATGCCTGGCGTACTGTGGCCCAAATTTGACGACCAGGAGGTTGCGAAACGTCTCGCCTTTACAGGTGCTATCAACGATGATGTTGTTGATATCGAGGTGCTTGCAATGACTCTGCTTGAATACCTTGCGAAATATTACCCTCACACTCTGGAAAGCCGTTACAAGATGACGGAGTTTTCTGAGCTGGGCGGTCTGGAACTTCTGGAAACTCTGGGAAGAAAGCGTGGTATGCTTATATCGGGCGGTGAGGTAAACATCGAGCGTGCAGCTATAACCATCCTTGACGAGTACCGTAGTGGCAAACTGGGACGCATGACTCTGGAAGCTCCGGAGGATGTTCAGAATGGCTAAAACGGCAGCACCTAAAAAGACAACAGAGGAACTTTACGCCTTTGACGCTGAGAAGAGATTGAGTTATCCCATGCTTTGCGGTGTTGATGAAGCGGGAAGAGGCCCTCTTGCGGGGGATGTTTACGCAGCGGCGGTTATACTTGACCCCAAAATCCAAATTGAGGGAATCAACGATAGCAAGAAGCTTTCCGAAAAAAAACGAGGACTTCTCTTCAATGAGATATGTGAAAAGGCTTTGGCTTACAGTATTGCATCTGCTTCTGTTCAGGAGATAGAGGAAATTAATATCCTTAATGCTGCAATGCTTGCGATGAAGCGGGCAGTGGAGTCGCTGAGCATAAATCCCGACTATGTACTGGTTGACGGAAACAAGCTTCCGCCGATTGATATAGCCTGTGATGCAGTTATAAAGGGCGACGGGAATTCTGCCAGTATAGCGGCAGCATCCATCCTTGCCAAGGAAGCCAGAGATCGTGAGCTTCGTGCGCTTGATGAGCAGTATCCTGAGTATGGCTTTTCCAAGCATAAGGGCTATGGTACCAAGGCTCATTATGAAGCGATTCTTATGCACGGTCCAAGTCCTGTACACAGGATGTCATTTCTTAAAAAGCTCTACGGTGAAAAGAAGTGAACAGAGCTAATGCCGTGGGTAATCACGGAGAAGAGGCTGTCTGCCGCTATTTAGAAGGGCAGGGCGCAAAGATACTGGAGCGAGACTACCGCGTACAGGGCGGTGAAATTGATATTATTGCCGCTATGGGCGATGAGATTCTCTTTGTGGAAGTAAAGACCCGTAAGGCAGTTGATTCTCTCTCGGGTTATGAGGCGGTGTCTAAGCGAAAATGCAGACTTCTTATAAGGACGGCAGTGAGATACTGCGAAGTAAATGAAACCAATCTTCAGCCGCGATTTGACGTGGCTGTGGTTTGTATGGCTGACGGGCGTGTTCTCGATATAGATTATCTGGAAAACGCTTTTGATATGTCAGACTGTGATATAATATTTTAGGCAGCGATGCCGCACAAAAAGGGTGATAAATTATGTATTACAAAAGTACACGAGACAGCAGCCTGCGTATAGATAGTGCTGCGGCAATTTCCAAGGGTATATCCGAGGAAGGCGGTCTGTTCGTACCTGAGTCCATTCCGAAGATTACTATGGATGAGCTTAAAAGTCTTGCAGACATGAGTTATGCAAAAAGAGCGGCAACTGTTTTTGCCAAGTACCTGACAGACTTTACAGAAGCAGAGCTTGCATACTGCACAGAAAATGCTTACTCTGTAAAAAGCTTTGAAACAGAAAATATAGCAGAGATTGCACATCTCTTTGATGGCACATATATGCTGGAGCT
>CAZQMA010000014.1:3541-32704 GCA_964594275.1 uncultured Ruminococcus sp.
TGTGCGTTTAAGGATATGGCACTCCAGATCCTGCCCTATTTTCTGACAACCTCAGTCAAGAAGCTGAATCTTGATTCCAAGATTGTAATTCTGGTTGCAACTTCAGGCGATACAGGCAAGGCAGCTCTTGAAGGCTTTAAGGATGTTCCCGGCACACAGATTATGGTATTCTATCCTGAGGAAGGCGTAAGCGATATGCAGAAGCGTCAGATGGTTACTCAGGAGGGTGAGAACGTTACTGTATGTGCTGTAAAGGGCAACTTTGACGACTGCCAGAGCGGCGTAAAGAATATCTTCACTGACAGCAGTGTTATTGATACACTTGAAAAGAATGGTATGCGTTTCTCAAGTGCAAACTCCATTAACTGGGGCAGACTGGTACCTCAGGTTGTATACTATGTATCATCCTATGTTACAATGGCTGCTCAGGGTGAAATCGAATGGGGCGAGAAGATTAATGTTGTAGTTCCCACAGGTAACTTCGGTAACATCCTTGCTGCATATTATGCTAAGATGATGGGCGTTCCGATTGCTAAGCTTATCTGTGCTTCCAACATCAATAAAGTTCTCACAGACTTTATCCGTACAGGTGTATATGACCGCAACCGTGACTTCTACGCTACTACCTCTCCTTCTATGGACATCCTTATTTCCAGCAATCTGGAAAGACTGCTCTATCTCCTTTCAGGCGAAAACGATGCTCAGATACGTGAGTGGTTCGGTGCACTGGCAACTGAGGGCAAATACGAGGTCTCCGAGGATATTAAGACTGCTATGGCTGATCTCTTCTACGGCGGCTACTGCGATGATGCAGCTACAAAGGATACTATTAGCAACATCTACAAGACCTACGGCTACACCTGCGATACTCACACAGCAGTTGCAGTAAAGGTTTATGAGGATTACAAAGCTGAAACAGGCGATACTACAAAAACTCTAATCGCTTCCACAGCAAGTCCGTATAAGTTCAGCAGCAGCGTTCTTTCCGCACTGGATGAAAGTCGTACTTCTGATGATGAGTATGGAATGGTTGACACTCTGGCTGAAATGTCGGGTATTCCTGTTCCTGTATCTCTCTCCGAACTTAAAACCAAGGAGAGACGTTTCACAGGCAGTATTGATAAGACCGAAATGAAGCAGTTTGTTCTGGGCGAGTTGGGCATTAACTGAAAATGAGCTTGTTTGCAATCGGTGATCTGCATTTGTCACTGGGAGTTCCGGATAAGCCAATGGACATCTTCGGCGGTTGGAAAGACTATCAGCAGCTTATAGAAAAGAGTTGGCTTGCAAATATCCGTTCCGAGGATACAGTGGTGTTGGCGGGAGATCTTTCCTGGGGAATGACACTTGAACAGTCCGAGGCTGATTTCGCCTTTGTGGAGCGTATGCCGGGGAGAAAAATAATACTCAAAGGCAACCACGATTACTGGTGGAACTCACTTAAAAAGATGAATAGCTTCTTTGAAGCCAAAAGCTTTGAAAGCCTTCACATTCTCCACAATAATCACTACGAATATGAGGGCTTCGGTATATGCGGTACAAGAGGCTGGGTGAATATGCCCGGTGAAGCGTCAGATGCTAAGGTGCTTGCTCGTGAGGTGCAGAGACTTGAGGTTTCAATTCAGTCTGCTGTAAATGCAGGACTTGAACCAATAGTATTTCTTCACTATCCCCCTATCTATGGAAACGCTTACAACTACGACATCCTGGAGGTGCTTCATAAGTATGGCGTAAAGCAGTGCTTTTATGGTCATGTACATGGCAGAGGACATGTTCATGCCTTTCAGGGAGTCTATGAAGAAGCTGTTCTCACTATGATAAGCAGTGATTATTTACAATTTATTCCTAAAAAAATACTGTAACTTTGTGCTAAACAGAGAAGTATAAAAATTCACTGGTCAAGTTTTCCGTGTTGTGGTATAATAATAAAGCGTGAGCTTTGAAAATCTATGCGAGAGCGTAATTAATAATTGGAGGAAATCAAAATGATTCTGAAGTCAAATGAAAAAATCGACATTAATATGTCTGAGCTGACAGTCGAAATCGACGCAGCTTCCTTTGAAAAGGCTGTTGAAGCTGTTTACCAGGAAGAAAAGAAAAACATCTCTATTCCCGGCTTCCGTAAGGGCAAGGTATCCAGAAAGATGTGTGAGCGTACATTCGGTGAGAATGTATTCTATGAGCAGGCAATCAATCTTGCACTGAATATGGAAATGTATAACATCCTGGTTGAGTCCGGTCTGGATATTGTAGATCAGCCTAAGGTTGAGCTTATCTCTGTAAACAAGGAAGAGGGCGTAGTTCTCAAGATTACTTGCGTTACAAAGCCTGTTATCAACATTGCTGACTACAAGGGTATCGCAGTTCCCAAGACTGTAAACGCAGTTACAGATGAGGATGTTGATGCTCAGCTGAAGAATATGCAGCAGAGAAATGCAAGAGTTGTTCCTGTTGAAGACAGAGCAGCAGTTATGGGTGACGAAGTAAGACTGAACTTTGAAGGCTTCTTCGGCGAAGAGGCATTTGAAGGCGGTAAGGGTGAAGACTTCCAGCTGAAGCTGGGCAGCGGTCAGTTTATCCCCGGTTTCGAGGAGCAGGTTGCAGGTCACAATGTTGGCGAGAACTTTGATGTAAATGTTACATTCCCTGAAAACTATCAGATGACAGATTACGCAGGCAAGGAAGCTACATTCAAGTGCAGCATCAATTCCATCACCTGCGAAGAACTGCCTGAGCTGGATGACGAGTTCGTAAAGGATGCTTCCGACTTTGAGACAGTTGACGAGCTGAAGGCTGACATCAGAAAGAGACTGGAAGAATCTGCTGAAAATGCTGCTCAGTCTGCTTTTGAGAACGCTCTCATTGAAAAGCTTATTGAAAAGGTACAGGATCCCATTCCTCACTGCATGTTTGAGAACCGTGCTGATGCTCTGATGAACAGCTTTGCAAATCAGCTGAAGCAGAATGGTCTGGATATGGATCTCTATCTCCAGTACACAGGTATGGACGCTGACTCCATGAAGGCTACTTACCTGGAAAGAGCTGAGGGTGAAGTTAAGGTTCGTCTGGCTCTGGAAAAGATTGCTGAACTGGAAAACATTGAAATCTCCGAAGAAGAGATGGATGCTGAGCTTCAGAAGATTGCTGACGAAAATCAGCTTGCTCTGGAAGATGTTAAGGCTCGTATTCCTATGGATGACTTCAAGACAGATATGCTGGTAACAAAGGCTATGGATCTGGTTAAGGAGTCTGCTATAGTAGAAGCAGCTGAATAAGTTTCAATACATTAATAAAACAGCAAGGGGCGGACATAAGTTCGCCCTGCTGTAGTATTTACCCATACGAAGAATTATGTAGATTCCCGTCGGAATCTTTAATCAGGAAAGGATGGTAACCATGAGCAGTTTTATACCCTATGTTGTTGAGCAGTCTGGCAGAGGAGAGCGTTCCTACGATATCTTCTCTCGTCTTCTTAACGATCGAATCATCATGCTGTGCGACCAGGTAACAGACGCTTCTGCAAGCGTGGTTGTGGCTCAGCTTCTCTATCTGGAAAGTCAGGATCCGGAAAAGGACATCTCACTCTATATCAACAGCCCCGGCGGCTCCTGTACTGCCGGCATGGCAATTTACGACACCATGCAGTATATCAAGTGTGATGTTTCCACTATATGCATCGGTATGGCTGCATCTATGGGTGCATTCCTGCTTTGCTCCGGTGCCAAGGGTAAGAGAATCGCTTTGCCGCACAGTGAAATTATGATTCATCAGCCTCTTATTTCAGGTGGTCTTTCAGGTCAGTGTACCGACATTAAGATTCACTCCGACCACCTGCTGAGAACTCGTCAGCGCATGAATGAGATTATGGCTGCAAATACAGGCAGACCTATCGAGGAAATCGAGCGTGACACGGAACGCGATAATTATATGTACGCTGACGAGGCTCTGGCGTATGGTCTTATTGACAAGGTTATCGCTAAGAGATAAGGAGCATATATGAGCGAAAAGAATGTAAAACGCTGTCATTTCTGTGGCAAGCCCGAGGACGTTGTTGCAACGATTTTCTCTGCGGGCAGTGCCAATATCTGCGACAGCTGCGTGTGCTACTGTTACGAAATGCTCTACGGCACACAGCGAGAGCCTTCTAAGGCTAAGAATCTTAAGGTTGACAGCGGTACAAAGGAGCTTAATGCTGAAACTCTCCTTAAACCTGCTGAAATTAAGAAGGTGCTTGATGAGTATGTTATTGGTCAGGATGCGGCTAAAATGTCTCTCTCTGTTGCTGTATATAATCACTACAAGCGTATTCTCAGTCAGGACGATGGCGAGGACGTTGAACTCCAGAAGAGTAATGTGCTTCTCTTGGGTCCTACAGGTGTAGGCAAGACTTTCCTTGCACAGACTCTGGCTAAGACCCTGGATGTACCCTTTGCTATTGCTGACGCTACAACCATCACTGAGGCGGGCTATGTTGGCGATGACGTCGAAAATGTTTTGGTGCGGCTTCTCCAGGCGGCTGATTTCAATGTTGAAGAGGCTGAACGTGGCATTATCTATATTGACGAGATTGACAAGATTGCACGTAAATCCGAGAATACCTCTCTCACACGTGATGTTTCGGGCGAGGGTGTACAGCAGGCTCTTCTGAAAATTATAGAGGGTACTGTATCAAATGTCCCACCTCAGGGCGGACGTAAACATCCAAATCAGGAGTGTATACAGGTAAACACTAAGAATATACTCTTCATTTGCGGCGGTGCCTTTGATGGTCTGGAAAAGCTTATCAGTAAGCGTATGACACCATCTTCTGTAGGTTTCGGTGCACAGATTGCAGCGAAGAATCAGGAGTCTACTAATATCTTCCGCATGGCTACAACTCAGGATTTGGTTAAATTCGGTCTTGTTCCTGAGCTTGTAGGTAGATTGCCTGTTATTACAACTCTGGACGACCTGGACGAGGAGTCCCTTGTCAGAATCCTTACTGAGCCTAAGAATGCTCTTATCAAGCAGTATCGCAAGCTCTTTGGTTACGATAATATCAAACTTGAAATTGAAGATGAGGCTCTTACCGCTATTGCTGAAAAGGCTATCAAGCGCAAAACAGGCGCAAGAGGTCTGCGAGGTATTATTGAGGGTATCCTGATGGAAACTATGTACAGTGTGCCTTCTTTGGAAAACGCTGTTAAGGTCGTTGTTACCAAGGAGTGTGTTCTTGAGGACAAGACCCCTGTGGTATATGATAAGGATGGAAATATAATAGGCTAATCAAAAGTGAAGCTTGCCTTTGACTGTGTAGTGAATTATAAATAGACGTCAGCTTTTCTTAAAAAGCATATAAATACACAAAAACCTCACTATTCTATTCAGGTAGTGAGGTTTTTTAGTTTCTTGCGTCTGCTTTTATAGAGTTTCGGTTATCATTTCAAAGGCTTCCATTGAATAAAATTTACCGTATAGAGTAAATTCTTGCTTATCCATTGTGTTATTAAAAACGAAACGGTAAGCGGAACTGCCGTTTATACGCTCTGTAACCTCAACGCCAAAGGGGAGAGATGGTTCATGAGATATGTTCTTTTCGGCGAAAATACGTGACATAAGCTTTTTGCAGAAGGCTCTGTCAGGAACTGTTCCCACATAGTAAGCTGTACCAATTCCGTAATTATTTCTAGTAACGGCAGGGTCGCCCTTGTACAAAGAGGAGTTGTATGTGGCAATAACCTCTGCACTGTTGCACTCTAAAATATCGCACCACTGTCTTGCCTGAAATATTTCGCCGTCCATGGTAATGCTCTCCTGTCCCCATCCTATGGGACAGTACTCGGAAACGTTTGCACCGCAAATGTCGCTGAGAGAAGCGGGCAGAACGTCCATGATACAGGAGTTTGTTTCATCTTTTACAGCCGTGCGGACAGTGAGCAGAAGTGTACCGCCATTTGAAACAAAGTCACGGAGTCTTTCTGCGGTTTCACCTCTTAAAACGTACATTGACGGTACAATCAGAACGGAGTAGCCTTTGAAATCACGGTCTGACGGGATAATGTCTGTGTTTACACCATTTGAAATACATCCGTCATGCCAGATTTTAAGCTGAGTAATATAGTCAAAGCCATCAGTCTGTGGTTGAATCTGAAGCGCAGTATCTGAATCTGTATCATAGACTACAGCAACACTGGACTGTATTTCACTGCCTGATATGTGTTCAAGAGTCATAGCCTCATTACAGAGACTAAGAAATTCACGGTAACGTCTGCCTGGGACATTGCTGTGGTCGATAAGACCATGCCAGAACATTTCTGCACCTTTTACGGCGGTACGCCATCTGAAATGTACCACCATATCAGCACCGTGTGCAAACGCTTGGAGAGCATAGCCCTTAATCTGTCCCGGGTAAACAGCTCGTCCCATAGGCATCCATGAACCCATGGCACCCGATAGCTGCTCCATAATCCAAAAGTTCTTCTGTTTTATGCCACGCATGAAGTCGAGGTGAAAGGCGTGGGAGTAGAGGAAATTTTTGCTCTCGGGAAGTTCCACAGGCGGATAGTTGTCATAAGAAACAATGTCGAGGTTTTCAAATAAACTGCTGTAGTCGGGACGGTTTTCGCAGAACCAGGTATTGGTTGTAATGGGAATATCAGGAAAGTATCGATGAATGGCATCTGCCTGCATTTCAGCGAATTCGGCGATGTTTTTCTGTGCGAAGCGATGATAGTCAAGACTGAGTCCCGGGTTATACCAGCTCTTCGGGTGGACATATGCGGGCGGTTTTACCTGTTCCCATGAATTGTAAATTCCGTTCCAGACGGCTGTGCCATAGGCACTGTTTAGCGCATCGAGGCTTTTATATTTGGCTTTAATATAGGATGTAAAAGCCTCGGTGCAACGTTTGCATCTGCAAAAATTGCTTTCAAGCTCGTTGTCAATCTGCCAAGCGATTATTGCTTTATTGTCTTTGTAGTGATGGCAGATACGGTCAATGTAGATCTTTGTGCGATGAATCAGATTCGGGCTGTTTATACAGCGATGACCACGTATGCCGATTGGCTCGCATTTTTCGTCATAATTCTTACGGTAAATGTCGGGGTATTTGTCGTACATCCACAGCGGTGGGCATGCAGTTGGAGTACAGAGAATAATTTCCATGCCGTGGGATGTGAGGATGGAAATAACCTTGTCAAGCCAGCCGAAATCAAACTCGTTTTCTTGGGGTTCAATAAGCGACCAGGCAAATTCCGCCAGACGTACAACCTTGATGCCAGACTCTGCCATCATCTCAGCATCTTTCTCCCAAAGTGATGAATCCCATTGCTCCGGGTAATAATCAATTCCTATTTTCATGGAACACTCTCCTTGTTTCTTGTTAATAAATACTATTATATAATACAGCGATTACAGCTGTCAAGGTGTATTGGTTTTTAACAAGGATATTCAATCTAATAATAAGTGATGATTAATTATCTTGATTTTATACGCTTGTTGCTTATAGGCAAAATAAACAAATTAATTATACAAAATTGTATATTGATACGACAATTTACAAAAAACTTGACTTTGAATATCGAATATGGTATAATACTTACATCAAAGGGTACAGCGTATGCGCTGTACTTGCAAAGAAACCGGAGGAACCGATATAATGACAGACAAGGAACTAAGAAAGCTGAAAAAGACGGAGCTTTTGGAATTGATGCTTTACCTAAGACAGGAACTTGACAAAGTAAAGCTTGAGAATGAGGAACTTCGTGCACAGCTTGATGCCTGTACCGCCCGAAAGGCAGATACAGATACAAAGCTCCTTGAAACTGCTCTTAGGATGGAAAAACAGCTCTCAGCATTGTGTACGGCTCAGGACATTGAGATTCACTTTGAAGAGGCTGAAGATACGCCCGATATAGTACGTTCTGAAGGAAAGAAAACAGAGGAAGAAAAATCCGGTGGCTCCAAGGAAACGGAAAATACAAAGGAGCTGAGCTGATGGAAAAAGAGACAACAATAAAAGAAATCCCCACATCTGACCAAATTAATCTGGAACTTACACGAATACGCCGCAGAAAAGAATACGTAAAAGTGCTTCGCAGCACCGTATCCTCGCTGATTGTGGTGGCATCAATAGCAGTTCTTATATCCCTGCTTTTCTTGCCTGTTTTGAGAGTGACCGGTTCAAGCATGTCGCCTACTTTACAGAACGATGAGCTTGTTGTCTGTAGAAAATATGGCGATTATGAAAGAGGCGATGTGGTAGCTTTTTATGCTAACAACAAAATTCTGCTGAAACGTGTAATCGGCGTTTCCGGAGATGTAATTGACATCGGCGAGGATGGAACGGTTTATGTGAACAGCCGTCCGATAAAAGAACCGTATCTTGAAAAGAAGGCATTAGGTGAGTGCGATATTGAGCTTCCCTATCAAGTGCCGGATAATAGAATTTTTGTCATGGGTGATCATCGTGCTACTTCCATTGACAGCCGCTCAACTACTATCGGTTGTATTGCTGATGAATCAGTTGTCGGAAGCGTGGTACTGAGAGTCTGGCCTTTTGAAGTTTTTGGCACACTTTCATAATTTTAATTTTTCTAAATCTAATATTTTCAAACAAGCAATTCTTAAATTATTTCAGAAGAGAGGAGGAGGGCGAACTTGAAAATTAATGATCAGGTGCATAACTATTTAGATGAACGTAAAACAAAAAATAAGAGACTTTCGGCTACTGCTCTTCTTTCACTTCTTATTGCGCTTGCAGTTGTTGCAAGTCTTATAAGCCCGGCAGTCTCTATGACACTAGAGCAGTACTACCGAACTAACCCGGGTGCAGTTAGTACCATTGATGATAATGCGTGGACGCTTCTTCAGGCAGGTACTGAGAATGGCAATGTTATTACTGATGCCTATGATTATGCGCCGGCAGGCGGTAAGGACTTCGGAAGTTACATAACCAAGGCTGAAATGAGCAACCTGCAGGATAAGGGCGATGGTACAAAAAGTGCATTATTTACTATTGAATACAGTTTTCCATCAGGAAGCGGAATAGGCTCTGATGGCACAGCTTATATCTACTACCAGATACCTGAAAACATTTACATTCAATCAGACTATGCGGGTGAAAGCTGCAAGGTTAAGGATTTTGATGATGGGTGGGCGAAAAGCGAAGCAGGTATTGCTGCTGACGGTTTGTCGGGTTATTATTCCATAGATGAAAACGGTATGATGGTAATTAAGTTTACACCTGAGTATCTTAAATACATAGATGAACATAATGGTGCTGTAAAGGGTGCTATTAGTTTTTCAGGTGAAATCAGAAGAAACGATACCGCAGATGGTGACCAGACTATTGATTTCGGCGGACATAAGATCAATGTTGAATTTGAAGATAAGAATTTATCAGCTAATAAGAGTGGTACTCCTAAGTTTGATACAAGCGGTAATCCCTATGCTGTCTGGACTATCACAATCAATAACCCCGGTAAATACGCTGATTTGAACAATGCAACTCTTACTGATACAATGTTCCCCGCTGACACTACAAATATTACAGTTAATCCGAGCGATGTAGGTTCGTTTGATAATGGTGCTTTTACATTTAATGCTAATGCTAATCAGAATGAACAGATAATATTTACTTATACAACTGTTGTCACTAAGGATACAAATTCGGTAACTAATGAGGCATATCTTAAATATGGTGACAATCAAACGATATCAATGACAAAAACCGTTCCTTTTGATTTGAATTCTATAAAGGGTAAAATTACAAAGAGCGGTATAGCTTCTTATGATAAGCAGGGCGATAATAAGGAATTCGGATATATCGAATGGACTGTTGAAGCTTACAGAGAATACGGCGTTTCAGTTAATGGTTATGTTGTACAGGATGACGCTTTTGCAAATCTTGGAAGTGATAATAACAATAAGCTTGTTTCTGTACAAGATACAAACGGTAATGATGTAGCGTATACATTGTCCGGTGATAAGATGACAATTAATTCTGATACAGACAGAGTTAAGATTATATATCGCACACCGGTTACTTCTGAGTATCAGAAGGTTTCCAATACCGCATCAATTACACCTCCTGACAGTGATACCCCTGATGATTCCTTTACTACACCTGAAGTTGAATATAATCAGAAGTCCAAGTACAATTTCAGTAAGGCTGCAGTAGGTGATACTGATAAAAGCGTAACCTGGAAGATTACAGTTGAATGGATTAATGGAAGTATGAACCTTGAGGGTTCGGTTATTACTGATGACGCATTTAAATACATTGACACTCTTACAAACGCCAATGTTCTTATTATGCGTGAAGGATGGCAAACGGTTGATGAATCAAATGAATTAAGCCTTCTCCAAAAGACAGGCGATGATTCATTTACTATTGTGTCAGCTAACGGAATAGATAAGATTTCTAAGGTTGAGATTACTTATGAGGTTCCTCTCACAGATGAGCAGATACAGCAGCGTTTGAACGGTGACATAACTGTAGAAAACACAGCTGACTTTTATCCCGGAGGAAGCGAACCGAAATCGGAAGCTTCCGCAAGTCGGTATCTGGGAAAGCTTCAAAACTCTCTTACCAAGAGACTTACATCAACAACAGCAAGCGAAAGTAAAAATGACTTCTATGAAGGCGAGTCAGATGACGGCAGATTTGATAACCGTGAACTTTCATGGCAGGTTGAAGTAGGAAAATTCGATGGCTTCAGCGGAAGTAATATAACACTTCTCGATTCCCCCTATGTATCAGGCGGCGGAAAACACTATATTATTCCCAACGAAGCGGATATAGTTGTTAAGGGCAGAACTTCGACCGGAAGCTATACAACTCTTACTGAGGGAACTGATTATACTGTTAAGTATTATGTGAAGAATGAAGATAACACTAAAACAGAGGTTTCCGGTTCTACAGAAGCAAATTACTTTGAAATCGTATTCAATCAATCTGTAGATGATAATAATTACACCTATGTGTTGGTTGACTATAAGACTGTGGCAGAGGTTTCTTCTTTGGAAATTCCTGAGGGAAGCTCAAGTGTTACCGCTGTATACGACAATACAGTTGGTATCGGTAATTTAACTGCAACAAGTGAACAGAAATATAGTTTCACCAAAAACGACCCATATAATGTACCAAAGCTTAGTATTACAGGTAATAAGGACTGGGGAACTACACCGGAGAATAATAGATTCAATGTTAGATTCCAGCTTCAGGTTAAAAAAGGCGATAATGGTACATGGTCTGCTTACGAAGCAGACGGGGTAACTAATCCTCAGACACTTGAAGTTGGTACAACAAGTTGTACCTGGAATGACCTGCCTCAGTATGAAGCGGCGATTGGCGAAACAAAGTATTATTATCGTGTGGTAGAATTGGATGCCGATGGCAATCCGATTGAACCAAATGGTACAATAAAAAATAGTAACGACATCTTTAATGTAACCTACGATAACAATTATACAAACGGTATAAATAACACAGGCAGCTTGACAATTACAAACACATGGGATTGCATGAATCTTACTGTTACTAAACAGTGGATCGACAGAGGTAATACTGATGACAGACCCGAAACTATCTATGTTGAGCTGCTGAAGCAGGTTGAAAGTTCTGATTGGGAATCCGAAGGTGCAAAGGTAGCTCTGACGAAGGATAATAATTATACCTATACTTGGTATAATCTTCCTAAAAAGACTGAAGATGGCAAAACTATTAAATATAGCGCATGGGAATTTAAGCGTGATGGTAATACCGATACTAAGTTCGCTGATTATATCCCCACTTCTTATGATAAAACAGGTACCACAGATACAGGTACGGTTTACGTTGAGAATACCTGGAAGTATATGAATCTGAGCCTCAGCAAGCAGTGGGAAGGCGGTACAGATTCCAATAAGCCCGATACTATCACAGTTCAGCTCTATCGTGTAACAAGTAACGGTACTGAAATACCGATATCAGGCGTTGATACAGATGGAAGTCTTAAGGAAGGCTTTGCTCCTGTGACGCTCAATAAGTCTGATAATTACGCTTATAAATGGGAAAAGTTGCTTCGCTACGAGGCATGTTCTTCAAGCACAGACTGCGATTTAAAGAGCAGCTTCCACGGAAATGCCGAGTATTACAACGAGGTAAAATACGTTGTAAAGGAAGTTGAATCGGACGGAAAAGGCGGCTATATAGTAAAGGCTCCAAGTGGTTATGTACAGCACTGGGAAGAAAGTACATCAAATGGAAGTACAGGCTCAGTAAAGCTTACTAACGAATACAACGGTATCACGCTCAGCGCAGAGAAAAACTGGGCGGGTGAAAAAAATAATGATACCAGCAGCAGACCTGAAACTATTACAATCCATCTTTACCGAAAGTTGCCGACTGATGATGAGTTCAAGGACATGGGCGATGATTATGTAAAGACAGTTAATACTAAGGATGCGTATAATAACTGGTCAAACTGCTATGTATCATGGGAGAATCTTCCAAAGTATGATGAAAACGGCAAGGAAATTCTCTATAAGGCTGTGGAGGAAGATGTAGACGGTTACATCGCAAGCTATAAGACCGAGAAACATCAGTACGATGGCGATAGTTATAACTATGACGAAAACGGTACGAACCTGGATGGCGATAAGTTTATAATTACCAATACTCTGCTTCCAAAGCTTGAGAAGTATCCTGTAACGGCTGATGAACTTACGAACATAAACGGTAACAATGCTGAATACAATTCCACAAAAATTACTAATAATACAATAACCTCTGACCAGCTTAAAAACTGGACTGTGAAAGATGTTGATACAAACGGAGATGGTGTGAACGAATCATGCTATCTGTTTAGATGGCGCATTGATATTGACGGTGCTACATATTATACTCCGGATAATGGCAATCAAATTGTTGATACTCTTCCCGAGGGTTCAGTGCTTTATGAAAGCAGTACAGATGGATATGACGTTGCGGCGCAGGAAAATTATAAGTCGGGCAATTCTGTAGAAATGCTTCATGGAACTAAGAGCGATTGGCAGAATTACACTTATGATAAGTCAACAAATACCGTAACATTCAGAATGCAGAATAGAAAATTCATAACCTACTGCATTGCAATTCCAAAGTCGATAGTTGACAGTCAGGTAGACGCAAATGGTTCTTATGTCATTTCCAATAGTGCTAAACTGGAGGACAATTCAGCAACCACAGGGGCTTCCCTTACAATCAATAAGGATATGACAATCCGACCTGATGAAAGCTTGCTGGATAAGAACTATATCGTAAAGGACTCAAACTCTGAGCTTGCACAGTCTAAGTACAGTATTATTGTAAACCCTGACGGTAAGACAATATCTTCTGATGGTACTATTGATATTCACGATATATTTACCATAACCGGCTACATGCCTCCTAATGGTACACGTACCGATGGCAGCGACTTGCTTGACGCTGAGCTTTCTTATGTTGCTATATATGAGTCGGACGCTAATGGCAATGCAGGACGTCAGCTGGGTATCAGTGAGTATTCGTATCGTGACGAGACTAAGGTTATTACTGAGGTTACGAGAGAAACATGGAGTTATGCTTCGCAGGTTAGAATTACTAACGGATGGCAGAATAATTTTAATATATATGGTGATAATCCAACAGTTGGTTATCCTAAGGGATTACAAATTGAATTTGAGATTAGCGGAACTCCAAATGCTGACCTTATAGTAACTGAGTCAAGTTCGAAAATAGACGTTGTTCCGGATGGTACAAGTAAAACATTTGATGAAAACGGCAAGGGTATTATTACAATAGAAACTTTACAGGATATAGAACAGTGGGGTCTTTATGAAAGTCTTTCTGTAAGTAATGTAGATTACACTGTCGCTGGTACCATTAAATCCGCAGAAATCGTCACAACCACAGTAGAAACCCAGAATCAGCTAACCCTCACCGTCCCCGACAGCAAGGCGTTGTTGATTGAATACTACTATGACTTAAAGACAAATGCTAATACTCCCGGCAATCCTACAATCGGTCAGATGCCGCCTGATGGTTCGACAATCTATATGAAGAATAAGGCGTCACTGGATACTTATCTTGGTACTGTAACCGATTCAACGGATGAAAATTCCATACTTGTAAAGAAAGCTACTGCTACATCGAGTACAGCCTCTTCTTCCAAAATTCGTAAACGAGATGTAGGCGACTATAGTTATACGGATTTGTCAGCAGAGTTTATCATTGCAAAGTGGGATACCGCAAATTCTAAGTGGGTTTATGCTTCAGAGTTTACTGAAGCAACCGATAGTAATGGCATAACAAGCAGTAGTATAGGTTATACTAAGAACCTTACTGAATCTGATAACAAACCGCCTGCTGAGGCAGCAGAGTTTGAAATTATATCCGGTGAGAAAAATATCACTTTCATAAGTGGTACACTGTATAAAATTATTGAAACTACTGCTCCTAATGGCTATCAGAGTACTAACTGGTCTACTACGGCAACTCTTGATGATATGGCTGAGTTTACAACATATGTTATGTATGATGGCTCACTGCCAACAACACTTCCGTCAGATGTTAAGGCGGCAGATATTGTATATGTTCGTCAGAATGGTGCAGTAACAATCTATAACAATCGACTTATAGATATCGGTGCAGAAAAAACTTGGGTACCCGCTCCGAGTACAGGTGCGGAAAATATGAGCATTGAAGTAAAGCTTTATTGGTCATATACCAAGTCGTCTGCAATACCGTCAGACGCAAAGCCTGTTGACGGTGCAGATACTGCAAAGCTGACTGCACAGAAACAGTCTGATGGTACTTATATCTGGAAGCAGGAGGTTATATGGAAGGATGTTCCCAACGGTAAGGACGGAAAACCTATTTATTACTATGTAAGAGAAGAGTCCTACACAGTTGACGGAATAACCTACACATATGATTCGACTTCAGGCAATTATATGAATGGCACGTCTAAGGGACCGTATCAGCCGACCTACACAAATAATGCAGTTAACGCAGACGGCATTGTTTCTATTTCCAACTCTGAGGGTCTGTTTGTTAAGAAGCAGTGGCTCAGGGCAGATAATTCTGTTATGGAGAATCCGCCTGAATCAAGCATTGGATTCAGACTCTACGGTGTTAAGGACGGTCAGTTGACTGCTCAGCCGATTTATACCGGAAATGTAACTTCTCCGGATTGGCTTGTTAAGGTTGAGCTTCCCTCAGACGCAGAGCATCAGCTCTCATACTATGATTCATTTATCATTGAAGAGGTTATTACAACTGAACAGGCACAGGGTAGTTTGTATGGATACAGCTTCAGCCAGACCTACAACATTACCAATGGAACAGGTGCTGGTGAGATTACACTTATCAACAAGGACCCGCTGCCTGTAAATATCAATGTAACAGCAAATAAGGTATGGGGCTTTGGAGCTACTCCAACCGATTATGTCAATGTAACACTTCTGTATTCTGTAGGGGATGTTAATTATTCTACTAAGGAAGTCTCTCAGTTTGATTTAAACAATCTCCCAACAGGTGTGTATATCTATGGCGATCAGCTCAATTGTACAAAGTCTCTGACGGAGAATGGCAATTGGACTTATACATGGAAAGACTTGCCATTCAGAAATAATAATAATGAATACTATCATTATTACGTATTAGAGATAAATGTTTCTGATGGATTGGAAGCGGTTTATAGCTATAATGGTAATGGCTCAATGCCTGTTTATACTATTACAAACCAGGTTCCCGCAACCTATGAGGTAGATAAGAAGTGGGTGAACAGTGCAGGCGAAACTGTTACTTCGGGACTTCCCGAAAGCATTACTATTGACCTCTATAAGAGAGCTAAAATTCCACCTACTGAGCTTCCTGACGGATTAAGCGTTATTGCACTCGGTGACTCTATCACAAGAGGCGGATACAATAATGTTGACGAAAACTATCGTTATCCCAATGTGCTTCAGGCTAACCTTATTTCAAACGGAAGTTCCGGTGCTGTTGTTAAAAACTATGGTATTGACCAACAGCAGATACCTCAGTTTACTGAAAGATTGGGTCAGATTACAGAGCTTGCGTCAGCAAACGTAATATGTATTCTTGGCGGTACAAATGACGTTCATCAGGAAAGAAAGATTGACGCTAATGGAAAATCATATGCTGCTGTTACTGATGATAACACTGAGCTAATAAGCGAAAGATTGCAGGAACTGATTGATGCTATTCGTGAAATCAATCCCAACATTGTCGTCTTTGTCGGTACTATTCCCTATTTTGATATAGTGGATGATAAAGGAAATACAACGACAGGCGGTGGTTGGTGGGGCGGCAAGACTCAGGAAGAGAGCAACGCTCGTATTGACAGTGCTAATTCTTACATCAAGGAATTAGCTTCGGTAGATAATAAAATTTTCATTGCCGATGTTAATGCAGCTGTTGACCATGATACTATGCTTATTGACGGTTGCCATCCTAATGCAAACGGCTACGCTGCAATAGCAGATACTTTCTACAAAGCAATCAATAAGTATTACACCGGTGCGGAAACCGCAGATACAGGCGTAGTTGAAAACATCACCGGTCTCCCTGACGATTTCTTGGTTGATGGTGAAATAGATACCAGTCTTTACACAAAGCATGGTTCCTACACTATTGATGCAACAAGCGGTTGGAAGCTTACTCTTACCGACCTTCCCATGGAAGATGCTGATGGTCATGATTACGTTTATTATGCAGTTGAAAATCCTGTTATTAATGGCTGGATAACTTCCTATGAGGGTAACGGTCAGTTATATAAGGGATATACACCTGTTGTAATCACAAACACTAAAACAATAAAAACCCTTGATTTTACCGTCAAGAAAACCTGGAATGACAACAATGACAGCAGCGGACGCAGCTTGAGTCTCAGGCTTCAACGGAAGATAGAGGGTGGAACATGGGCGGACTACGAATTTGCCACACCAACGCCTACGCAAAATGGCAGCGTTTGGACTTATTCGTATGAAAAGCTCCCCGGTGAGGATGCTAATGGTAATTCTTATTACTACAGAGTAGTAGAGACTTCACCCAGTGGTTATATACTCAGTAAGGAAGAGAATAATGACGGAATTTCAGCAGAGTCTGCCGATAAGGAAATAAGACTCACAAATACAAAGAGCGTTTCTCTGAAAATTAAAAAGCTCTGGTCGGCGGTTAATAATAACAATGAAGTAACCTTAGAGCTTCACCGTTCAACAACGCCGAATGATAATTCCGATTTGCCACTTATCTTTACCGTTAGCCCCGAAACAGTTACCGTATCGCTGGAAAAAACGGAAACAGTAACTGCAAGCAATAGTGTTCAGTCGGTAAAATCCGCCTCTGAGAATATTGCTTCGGCAACATTCGATGGCAAGATAATAACAATTACAGGTATATCCGTGGGAACGACCACGATTACGGTTAAGGATGTAAACGGCAGTGAAAAAACAATAACTGTCAATGTTACAGATAAGCCGCAATTCAGCGTTACACCTAAGAATGTTACTCTTACACTTGGCAGTACGGAATCCCGTCAGCTTACTGCAATGCTTGGTGATAACATCGTAACACCGAATTACAGCGTTACAAGCGGTGATTGTGTAACAGTTTCCAATGGACTTATCACTGCCGTTAAGGCAGGCACAGCAACGATTACAGCTACCTATTCAGACGGCACTGATTCATACACCGATACAGTTAATGTTGAGGTTAAGCTGCCGACAAGTTTTGCGCTTACGGGAAGCAGTCATGAAGTTGCCGAGGGCAGCACATTGCAGCTCACGCCGGAACCAAATTATGGCACGTTTACTTATTCGTCGGCTACTCCGAGTGTTGCAACGGTAGACTCGAATAGTGGTCTTGTAACAGGCGTTTCACAAGGCACTGCTGTTATTACCGCTACTCGTAATGACGGCAAGACGGCTACTTTTGAGGTGACGGTAACAGAGGCTTCCAGTGTTGCTACGGGTACTGCAACATTTACTTCAACTGAAAACCGAGTTACTATTCCGTCTAACGGAAGAAAGGTTGTCAGCATTGAACTGAGTGCCACAACAGATATAAAGGAATGGGATGAAATCGGTGTTATCTTAAATGACGGCACTAATACAGCTCATTTTAAAGCATATCTTTATGGTACTTGGAAAACAGAAACTAGTACTGGCGATAAAGACAAGGATACTCCTGCAAATACTTTGGGAAGTGGATATACTCTTGAAGCAACCGAAAGTGGTTTAAAGGTAACATTCGACCCTGCTTTTGATTCGGATGTAATAATCAGAATGTATGATGCATACGTCCAGGGAAGAGTATTCCCGATTGATTATGTCATAACTTATGAAAGCGGCAGTAGCGCAACGCCTACTCCGACAATAAACCTGACGCCTGAAACGTCAACAATCAATATTGGCGAGACGGTACAGTTCAGTGCGGCTACAGCCAATACAACCGGCAGCGTAAGCTACTCCGTGAATGACACGTCAATTGCAACGATTGATTCAAGCGGTAAGCTTACAGCACTTAAACCAGGTAATGTAACAGTTACAGCAAAGGTTGACGGCGTATCTGATACGGCGTCTGTAACGGTGAGAGAACCTACCGTAACGCTTACAGCGAGTCCTACGACCATTAAGGTTGGAGAGACAGCAGGTTTGGGTGTTACCGTAACAAACGGATCTTCCCCGAGTAGTATAAGTTATTCGGTTGCAAGCGATGATTCGACCATAGCCGAGATTGTTGATAATAACAAGGTTAAGGGTCTTGCTCAGGGTACAGCTACTGTAAATGCAGAGATTAAAATCGGTAATGTTACCTATAATCGTTCTGTAGAAGTAACTGTAACTGAAGAGTCTAAGCCTGTACTGGTAATTGGCGATGTAGATCTTCAATCAGGAAATTCAGCTACTCTTGCACTTGATGCGAAAACTACAGGCTTGCTTGGTGACGAGGTAATCAAGTACAGAGTCGCAAGCGGCGATGATGGTGTTGCTACAATAGACGGCAATACCGTGACAGCAAATGGCGCAGGTATCATAAGCTACGTGGCATATATCGAAAATCCTGACGGCAGTGATTATGCAGTTTCAGCTCCGGCAATGGTAAAGGTAAGTAAGAATCTTACATTCGATAGCAATGTAGGGGAATATGTAAAATTGAACTTTACATTGTCAGAGGGTAATAGCTATACCAATGGTTGTCTTGGCTTTTCTGTTTATTACAATGGTATAAGTTATTGGGTTCAGTATAAGTGGGAAGCTAGATCAAGCGGTGACTTGACAGTTGATCTGACATCAGATAATGTTCAAGTAACTTATAATAATGGCAGTAATACGGTTACGGATGAAGCTACTATTAGCCAAATCCTGGCTATGGTTCCTCAAAGCACTTCATGCGAAATTCAGATGTGGTGGACAGAAGCAGGAAATTCTATAAAACTGAATAGTTATAGTTATGATAAACCTGCCGAAACTACAACAACAACTGCCGAGCTTGTAGGTCCTACAATACAGACCACTACTACAACTACCGTAGAGCTTTTTACTGTTGAACCGAATGTTGAATTTTCCGTATCAGCTACAAGCCTTTGGGTAGGTGAAACAGCAGAGCTTTCATCAATAGTTGGCAGTGTTGAGAATCCTGTAGTATCATATGAATTTATGGACATTGATACAGGAAGCACATATGCTGCAATTGATGGAAATACATTGACAGCTAAGGCTGTCGGCACATTTGCCATAAGAGCACGTTATCAATATGGAACAGATACTAATGGCACAGAATTATACGCTTATTCTGAAAAGATACCCATTACAATTAGCGCAGTTCCTGAGTTCACTCTGACCATAAGCGATAACGAACTTATAACAAGCGAGACAGCAACACTGACTGTAAGTGATGGTTTCCTGGGTCAGACAGTTACGTACTTACCAGCATCGGGAGATATACGTCAGGTAAATGTTAGTGGCAATGAAATCGAAGCTGTTGGTGCAGGAACGATAAAGCTCGTTGCAAGCTGTACACGAAACGGTGCAACTTATAAATCAAATGAAGTTTCCGTGACGATTACAGCAAAGGAAATCCCCATAACAGATAGCGGCACGACTTCAACAACAGAGTATTTTGCTATACCTGCTTGCTCAGCGTCTAAATATCTGTTTGCAACGATTGATGTTGACCGGTCAAGAGAAATCTCAAGTATTGTTGTTGAAAATGGTTCAATCAACTCAACGAACAGAATCAGATTCTTCTATGAAGATTTAGGTGATACTTTTGATTCCGGTAACTATGATACAGTAGAATTCTATGTTGGAAACCATGTCGAATCAACATCGTTGTCTCGGTTCCCAACGTCGCTTGACAAAATCTACATCGTACTTCAGAGTGGTTGCCAAGGCGGCAAGATAAAGGTAACTGTAAATTATACAGATGCAACTTCAGTCACATACTCGACCGCAACTCAAAGCGCAGATATAACGAGCGTTTCTTTGGATGAATCGGTTGAGTTCAGTACGCAGATTGTTAACATCACTGATGATAATGATACATATTCATCAATAATGTCAGAATCGTATAATGTCACTATTACCGACACCGACGCCAACAATGAAGCTAATAATGAAGTCGAAAGTGAAACAAGCGGCACTCAGCTGCAATCCGCATCTTACTTACTACCTATAGTAAGTTCAGGTGAGGAAGAAGCGGCAAGCCCTGTATTTGTAAACGATGTATACACATTCAAGATTACAAGTACAGAGGATAGTGACGGTGCGTGGATTGAGACTATCTCCAATCTTCCGATGTACGATGAAAACGGCAACGTTTACTACTACTGGATAGTGGAAGATAAGTCAACAGCTCCTGGTTATGAGCCTACCTACTCATTCCCGGGTGACACGAACGACGGCACATTATACTGTGTAAAGGCTGACGAGCTTAAAACAGACGACAGCCCGCACATGACTGTGCTTAATACCGCGAAAACAACTTCCGGTGTTGTGATGCCTTCTACCGGCGGAGAGGGCACGATGAAATTCTATTATACAGGCGGAGCAATGATACTACTCAGTCTGTTCGTCGGAGGCAACCGTATCAGACGGCGCAGTAAAGAGCGTCGTAGGCAATAAAAAGCAACCCCTATATTAAAAAATTTAAATTTTTCCGTGAGAGGGTGCGGCAAAGAACGCCGCACCACACGGAACAACGTATTACAAAGGAGCGTTAATTATGAAAAACACAAGAAGAATCGCAGCTTTCGTAGCATCTATGTTAGCAGTTGCCTGCATGGCAGCTCCCATGACTTCGTTCACCGTAAATGCGGATGCAACAGCAGAACAGGTTACTATTGTTCTTCCTGCAAACGCAGCTAAGGACAATGCAATTCACACTTATACTGCATACCAGATTTTCGATGGTGATGTAAATGAGACAACCGGTGAATTGGAGAAGATTGATTGGGGTTCTGCATTTAAAGGTTCTGTTACATCAAGTGATTTTATTGAAGCATTAAAGAAGAATGCTACAATCGGTGCAGATTTCACAAATGCTAATAGCGTAGTTGATGTAACTAATGTACTCAATGGATATAATGATGATTCTGTGAAGCTTAAGGCGTTTGCAGCTGTAGCAGCCAGCATGAATCTCACTTCGGCAGCAACAAGTACAGGTAAGACTATTGATCTTAAAGACGATGGTTACTATCTGATTATAGACAGCATTACAGGCAGTGGTGAATATGGTGCAGTATCAACCTATATTCTTAAAGCTTATGATGCGTCTAAGGGAGAGGAAATTACTGCTAAGAGCGCACTTCCCGAAGTAATCAAGAAGATTAAGGAAAATGATAAGACAGTTACAGAAACAGGTCAGACTTTTGCAGGTACTGATGATTATGATGTTGGCGAAAAGTATAACGATGTAGCGGACTACTGCATGGGCGATGATGTTCCCTTTAAGCTTTATGGTACACTGCCTAAGAATATTGACGCATACACATCTTACAAGTATTATTTCCACGATAAATTGGGTGCTGAATTTGATTTGAATGAGGATACCATTGTTGTAAGCGTCAATAATGAAACTGTTGATGTAGCTTGCTATGAAGTAGTTCACAATAGTACATCTCTTACTATTAAGTTCGAAAACCTGCTTGCAGCGACATCAGGTGGTTCTGCTATTACAATAGATGCTGATAGTATTGTAACAGTAGAATATACCGCAAAGCTTACTTCAGCTGCTGTAGTAGGTCAGCCCGGTCAGACTAACGAAGTTTATCTTGAATATTCCAACAACCCCAACGCAGGCGGTGAAGGTGAAACCGGCATTACACCTACGGATAAGGTTATTGCATTTACATATGAACTGGATTTGACTAAGATTGACGGTGTAAGTAAGGACGCACTGGCAGGTGCTACATTTAAGGTTCAGAGAACTTCTGACGATAAGTATGCACAGCTTACATACGATTCATCTGAAGAATACTATGCGGTAACTGCTTGGGTTGATGACTCAGATACTGCAACAGAACTTACAGGTAAGGGCACAAAAGCTAATGAGTTTAATATTGCAGGTCTTGATGATGGAACATATCGCATCTACGAAGTAACAACACCTAAGGGCTATACAGCTCCTACAGATCCGTTCGTATTTGAACTGATTGCAACAACAGCAAATGACCAGGTACAGGATGCTGATGGTACTGAATTTACAGCACTTACTCTTACGAATGAAGGCGGTACAACTCTTTATCCCACAAGTGGAGAGACAACCACAAATGGTGTAGCTAAGGCTTCCATCGAGAATAAGTCCGGCTCCGTACTCCCCAGCACCGGTGGTATCGGTACAACAATCTTCGTAGTAGGCGGCGGCGTGATGGTTGCAGCAGCAGGCGTTCTGCTGGTATCCAAGAAGAGAATGTCTAAGTAATTAAATAAACATAATTATATTTTCTAAAATAGCATAAACCCGCTGTCCCGAGGGGACAGCACCTTAGAAGTCTGCCGACGGTAAACACGTCGGCAGGCATTAGGGAGGATTCCATGAGAAAAAAACGCATCTCACTTTCAAATGTAATACTTGTTTTAATACTTCTCGTGGGACTCTCCGTAATGCTTTATCCCACAGTCAGCGACTGGTGGAACTCACGTGTGCAAAGTAACGCCATTGCAAATTATGACGCAGTCGTAGAAGAACTGGACGATTCGGAGTACGAAGAAATCCTTGCCCGTGCCCACCTCTACAACGACCATCTCAATGAGATTTATTCGCCGCTGTCAACTCCCGAGGCTGTTTCTGACTACGATGACATCCTCAATATCTCAGGCACAGGCATTATGGGTTATATTACAATTCCGAGTATCGGCGTACAGCTTCCTATCTATCATGGTACTTCGGAGGCTGTTCTTAATATTGCCGCAGGACATCTCCAAGGTTCGTCTCTGCCAGTAGGCGGTACGTCTACCCATGCCGTAATTTCCGCCCACCGTGGTCTGCCCTCAGCTCGCCTTTTCAGTGACCTTGACCAGATTGTGGTAGGGGATACTTTTACTATAACCGTAATGAATGAAGTTCTCACCTATGAGGTTGAGGAAATACTTATCGTTCTGCCTAGTGAAATGGATAAGCTTGCCATTATGGAGGGTAGGGACATGGTTACACTGATGACCTGTACACCCTACGGAATCAACTCACACAGACTGCTTATTCGTTCAAAGCGCATTGAAACCGTTTTCCCGCACAATGTGAAAATCGTTGCAGATGCGGTTCAGATTGACCCCATGCAGGTTATACCTGCAATCTGCGCTCCGCTTCTCTTTATTCTGATTGTTTTCTGGATGGTAAGCAGCAGGAAGCGAAAGGTGCGTAAACCAAAGGACATTTTTTATGATATGATGAATCCAGACGGAAAGGATGGTGATGGTAATGGCTAAAAAACTTTGTCGAAGATTAGGCGCAGTTTTATGTGTATGTGCAGTGGCTTTGTGGCTTATGGCAGGTATGCTTGTTGTAAGTGCGGCAAATGGTTCAATTAAGCTTGTGTGCGAGTTTGACGGCGCACCTCTTGTTGGTCTTGAAATGGAGGCTTACCGTATCGGCGAACGCACTGATAATACAATAGAGCTTCAGGGAAATTTCAAGGACTATCCTGTATATATTCCCGAGCTTACTTCAACCGCTCTCCAGGATGCGGCTTATACTCTTGATACTTATGCTGTAATTGACGCTGTTCCTGCGGACGGCAGTGGTACGGTTTATTCCGATGGTACTGTCACTTTTCGTAACCTTGAAGATGGTGTTTATCTCATCAGAGGAAAGCGTCTTTCTGCGGGCAACAAGATTTATACTCAGGTTCCAATGCTAGTTGAAGTGAAGAACGGCAAAGATGTTACAGCCTATGCAAAAATCACCTCACGAGACAAGCCCAGTCAGTCAATGACTATGTACCGTGTTAAAAAGGTGTGGCAGTATGATGATGAGTTTATCGAACTCAGACCCACCACTATCGATGTTGAGATATATAAGGATGGCGTGCTTAACCGTACCGTTACTCTTAACGCCGCCAATCACTGGACATATGAGTGGACAGCGGATACAGAATCGGAATGGCTTTGTAAGGAAATAAATATTGATGGTTACTATAAGGTTGTATACCGTAACAACGAGACGCAGTATCTTCTTGTAAATAACCGATACGAGCTTAGCTTCGACACTACCACAACGCCAACCGTAACTACAACCACAATGGCATCCACCACAACCACAGCGTCCCGTCCTAATGAGTCTATTACAACGTCAACCACCACAACAGGTACAGGCGATGTTGAGTATGGAAGCACGACCACGGTTACAGGCACTACAACAGCTACCGAGACAGGTATAACCACGACAGGCGGTTCTGCTCTAACTACAACCACTACAAGCACAGGCAAGCTTCCTCAGACAGGTCAGCTCTGGTGGCCGGTGCCGATTATGGGGGCAGGCGGAATAATACTCTTTGCTGTGGGCTATAGGCTTAACAGAAAGAAGTAAAATGCATATGAAGTTTAAACGAGGAAATGCTCTTATGACAGCGGGAGTACTCTTGATAGCAGGTGCGGCGGGTTTGCTTTTCTATAATCGAAGCGAGGATACCAGGATAGAGAAACGTTCTGCAAGCATTCTAAGCGAGCTTAAAACTCAAGTTGAAAGCCGTAAGGCAGAGTATGAGGCGAACCTCTATATTCCACATGATTCTTACGTAGTTGACAGCAGTGAAGCCTTGGAGGGAGAAGGCTTACTTCCCGATGAAGTCCTGCTGCCACAGTCTGACATATTTGAGGAGTATGAGGAAGAGCCTGTTTATTGGGTTGATACAACATCTTATCTGGGCGTGCTCTATATCCCGGCACTGGGGATAGAACTTCCTGTTATAAGTGATTGGAGTTACTCTAAGCTTAGAATGGCACCTTGTCGTTACTTGGGAAGCGTAGAGGACGGAAACCTTGTTATAGCTGCCCACAACTACGGCTGTCACTTCGGACATATAAGCGCACTCAACACAGGCGATGAGATTATTTTCACTGACGGAGATGGCATACAGCATCGCTATAGCGTTGTGAACAGTGAACTTATCGGCGGGCGGAATGTTACCGCCATGGAAGAGGGCAGTGACGACTGGGACATCACTCTTTTTACTTGTAATTACAGCGGTACAAATCGTGTGACTGTCCGTGGGGCACTTATAGAATAATTTATCCCAATGCTATTGACGTTTTATGTCTGCCGGTGTATAATAACCATAGAAAAAGGCACTTCCATATGAATCATACGGGAGAGCCTTTTTTCATTTAGCTGAAATATCAAAGGAAAAGAGGAATACCATGATTTTCAAAGATAACACCTATTCGCCTCATGAGCGGCTTTCTGACTTATTAAGGCAGCTGACTCTTGAGGAAAAGCTCTATATGCTCTCCACTCATCACCGTGCTGTACCACGTCTTGGAATAGGTGAGTGGTATATAGGATGTGAGGTAGCCCGTGGCTTTGTATCGAAGAATCCGGATGAAGTAAGTACGGTCTTTCCACAACCTATCGGTCTTGCATCTACTTTTGACCCTGAACTTATGTACACTTTAGGCGATATCGCAGGCAATGAAGCACGCTTCTACTATCAGAAGGACTGTAAAGGCAGACTTATGCTCTGGGGACCTACTGTAGACCCTGAGCGTGATCCACGCTGGGGACGTACGGAGGAGGGCTATGGAGAGGATCCTTATCTTATCGGTGAAATGACTAAGGCGTATACTCTGGGTATGGCCGGTATGGATGATGGTACAGAGTTTTATATGAAAACTGTTCCTACACTCAAGCATTTTTGCGCCAACAATAACGAAAATCAGCGTGTGAACTGTAGTGCGGATGTCAATATGCGTACCCTCCACGAATACTACTACGAAGCCTTTCGTGTGCCTGTGAAAGAGGGCGGTGCACGTTCTCTTATGTGTGCCTACAATGAGCTTGCCGGTGTACCTGCGTGTATGAATCCCGACCTTGAAAAAATTGTCAAGGATGACTGGGGACTTGATTTTGTTGTAACAGATGGAGCAGATTTCTCTCAGAATGTTCTTGCCCATGGCTCACACAGTACCCACTCAGAAGCCCTTGTCGCTTGTATAAAGGCAGGTACGGATGTTATGACCGATAATGACGAAATGGTAGCCGCAGCTGCACGCAATGCTCTTAAAAAGGGTATCCTGACTGAAGCAGATATTGACAAGGCTGTAGGTAAGAGCCTTTATGGCAGAATGAGGCTTGGTCACTTTGATGAGGAGCATCCCTACAAGAACATGGATGTAACAGTAGACAGTGAGGAGAGCCGAAGTGTAAATCGAAGAGCCGCCATGGAGCAGGTATGTCTTTTGAAAAATGACGGTATTCTGCCTATTTCTAAGGGAAAGAAAATAGCTGTTATCGGTCCGATTGCCGATGAAAACTACCGTGACTGGTATACAGGAGTAGCCTCATACAGCGTGAGCATACGTGAGGGCATTGAGCATGTCTTTGGAAGTGAGAATGTAACCTTTGACCATGGCTATGACATAGTACGTGTAAAATCCCGCCTCACAGGCAAATACCTTGGCACAGACAGCGAGGGTGTTATTAAGGCTCACTCTGATGGCGATGATGAAAACGCTCTCTTCCAGTATCACAACTGGGGCATGGGTAGCTGCGAGTTTGCAAGCGTTAATCTTAAATCCTGTGCAAACGGGAAATACGTTATCGAGGATGGCACATACAAAGCAATAAGCAAGACACCTTATGAGTGGTTTATAAAGGAATGGCTGAAGCCTTCCTGTCTGCCTGACGGCAGTATGACATTTCGCTCATGGCACGACTGGAAGCTTGATGTTGCAGTGCAGGATGATGGCACGCTGAGAGCGGTAGTCGGCAGCAGACCTACCGAGGACAGGATTTTTACCGTTGAATGCGTTGAAAGCGGTGCAGACCGTGCTGCAAGTCTTGCGGCAGAGGCGGATATTGCAGTTGTAGTTCTAGGCAACCATCCAATGCAGGTTGCAAGAGAATGTTATGACCGTGTAACCCTTGCACTTCCTGAGCACCAGCAGAAGCTTATACGTGCTGTACGTAGAGCTAACCCAGATACCGTTCTTGTAATCGCCGCAAGCTATCCCTATTCAATTTGTGAGGAGCAGGATACCGTTCCGGCTATTCTCTATACATCCCACGCAGGCGCAGAGCTTGGAACAGCCGTAGCAGCAACTCTTACAGGTGAAAATAACCCTGCGGCACGTTGCCCTATCACATGGTACAGGAGTGAAAATGAGCTTCCCGACATCATGGAATACGACATTATATCTAACGATAGCGCCTACCTTTACTACAAAGGTGAGCCGCTTTACCCCTTTGGTCACGGTTTGTCTTATTCAGAATTTGAGTACAGTGACTTTATTGTACAGCAGACTGAAAAAGGTGTTACTGTCAGAGTTAATGTAAAGAATGTATCAGAGCGCAACGGCTATGAGGTAGTACAGATTTACTACAGAGCGGAAAACTCGTCTGTCAAGCGACCAATAAAGCAGTTGTGCGGGTTTAAGCGGGTATATATAAAGGCAGGGGAGAGCGTTACAGTCATGATAGAAGTGCCTGGGCGTGCTCTTGAATTCTACGATGTAAGCCGTGAAAAGCGGTGTGTAGAGACAGGAAATTACACCTTTATGGCGGGTTCATCTTCGGCTGATATAAAGGAGAGTGTGACACTTCACATTGAGGGCGAAACCATCCCTCCCAGAAGTCTTAAAGTTCCCATTCTTGCTAAAAACTATGACAGCGTCCGTAACGCTTCCATGGACTACGCAGAAAACAAAATGGACTGGTATATGCTCAGCGGTGACTGGGGTGGAAGTGTTACCTTTAAGAATACGGATTTAACAGGTGTAGACATGATAGCCATTGAGGCTTGTGCGCCGAATACTCCCGTTCATATTCACATCTATGCAGGAGAAATCCTTCTGGGCAGCTGTGACATAGTACCGGGAGACAATAAAACTGATTTTACAACTTACACTGTACCGGTGAATGTCTTTAACGGCATAGCAGACCTGAGACTTGAGCTTCAGGGAATGGTCAGCGTATACTCAGTAAAGGCGGAGTAAACAGCATATAAAAAGAAAAGACCGGCGCATTAAACGCCGGTCTAATTATTTTAGTATTAATCAAGGATTAATAGTAAAGCTCGATGGCTTCAAGCTCGATTGTACCCCAATAACGGAAGAGTGTGAGCTTATCCTGGGGATTTGTAACATCAAATTCGATGGTATATTCATCTGTCATATCAGCGTGACCGTAGGAATTCTGTACTGTCCAGTTACCCAGAATCAGCGCACCGCCGAAACCGTAGCCAACATCGCCGTTCCATCTGATAACGATTTTAGTGATGTTCTGCCAATCATAGTCTGCCAGTGAGTAGGACTCGCCGATTACAACGTCAGTAAGCTCTACACAGTCCTTTTCTTCGGGAACAGGCTCTGTTACAGTAGGAGATGTTGTTGTTGTTGTTGTAACTGTTGTTGTAGGTTCGGTTGTAGTAGTGGTAGTAGTTGTAGTTGTGGTAGTTGTAGTTGTGGTAGTTGTAGTTGTGGTAGTTGTAGTTGTGGTAGTTGTAG
>CAZQMA010000014.1:32804-40902 GCA_964594275.1 uncultured Ruminococcus sp.
TAGTTGTGGTAGTTGTAGTTGTGGTAGTTGTGGTAGTTGTAGTTGTGGTAGTTGTGGTAGTTGTAGTTGTGGTAGTTGTTGTAGTTGAGGTAGTAGTTGTAGTGGTCGTAGTAGGTTCAGGTGTAGTAGTTGTTGCCTCTGTAGTTGTAACCTCTTCTGTAGTCTCCGAAGCAGGTGTATGGAGAATTACATGGGAGAGGGTAGTGTCACCGTACCACTTATGAATTACCATTGAATTATAGAACTTGTCAAGCTCAATTGTAAGAGTCAGATCTTCCAGATCGTTCTGGGTGTAGTTCTGCTGAAGTTCCCAGTTGCCCATTGCAACACAGCCGTTCATGCCGTAAGACGGCATCGAGTCGAAAACAAAGGAAATTGCACTGATTTCAGTGTCTGCATACTTGGAGAGGTCGTAGTTTACGCCGATTTCCACATCCTCAAGGATGATGCCCTCGCCTGAAATATCAACGGAAGCCTTTGTAGTGGTTGTGGTTGTAGTGGTAATAGGAGCGGGAGTAGTTGTTGTTGTGGTGGTAACAACCGCTTCTTCCTTGGCTGTGGTAGTTGTTGTAACTACGGGAGCTTCTGTAGTAGTAGTAGTAGTTGTTGTTGTTGTGGGCTGTGTAACAACCGGAATATCAGTGCCAAGGTAATTTGAAATAGTATTAGCCCAAAGTGTACCCATTTCAGCATAGCCTGCTTCGTTGGGATGACAGCCGTCATAGAGACCGGTCTCTACGTCAACAACGCTGTTGATGTCGCAGAACTGAACATTATAGCCGGCAGCTGATTTCTCTTCTGCAAGAGCCTTAATTCCTGCGTTGTATGTATCAACTGCACCGTAAACAAGCTCTGCAAAAGCTTCTGTATCAGAGGCACTTACACCGTAAAGCCACTGATAGTTACTCAGCCAGTCTGCACGTACTACAGTATCAATATATGGTATCGACGCCAGGAAGAGTGTGTCGGTGCCATCAAAGCTTGAGAGAATCTTGTCCACTAATCTTTCAAGTCTTTCAAGAGCAGACATTGTACCTGCTGCGTCTGTTCTGTTAGGATTAGCTTCAAGGTTTGCGTCCAGAAGGTCGTTTGTACCAATCTGGAGAAGTACCATGTCGGGGTCGTAGGTATTAATCAAATTGTCGCCTCCGAATAGCACTTCATAGATGCCGTTTCTACCACTATAATTCTGTATAGCGTAGCCGCTGTAACCGCAGTGACCTGGGTCATAGGTAATCTGCGTGCCGTTCCAGTTGTAGGTTGAGGTGTTAGACCAACTGTTTTCGGGTCCGACCATGTCATGGTCAATGCCCTGCTGGTCAAGCAGATACGAAAGATACTTTCTGTAACCATTGTCACCGCTGATGTAGCCATGTGTGATGGAGTCGCCTACGCACATGATTTTTAGTTCATCGGTTTCAGCTGCCTTAGCTTCCGTAGACGGGAAAGCTGTCAGCGCTGATGTAACGGACATTACTGCTGCAGCAGCTGCTGCAAAGAGTTTCATCTTTTTCATATATTTTCCTCCTATATGGTTCATTCAGATAATCGCATCAAAGCTTATCTGTTATATAAATTATACCATGTTTCCTACAAAAAAGTCTTGTATGAGAGGAATATTTTGCATAGATTTATGGGTAATTTTTTATGAAGAAGTTTCGCAAGCTAAAGTGATAAATTGAAACCGTATTTTGATAGTGTACAGACCTTGAATTATAGGACAAATAAGTGTATACGAGTGGTAAAAAAGAAAAGACGGACAGAAATGTCCGTCTTGTGTAAAATCAGAGTTTACATTCCGAGAAAAGCATGAAGCTCTTCAAAGAGCCTGTCCATCTCGGCGTCAGTGCCGATGGTTACACGGAGATAGTCGGCGGTACGGGGATTTGAACCGAAGTAACGCACGAAGATGTGTTTCTCACGGAGATACTTGAAGATAGCCTTGGCTGAGGCTGTCTTGTGCTTTACAAAGATAAAGTTGCTCATTGAATCTTTGAATTCAAAGCCCAGAGCATGGAATCGTTCCTTGGATTTCTCACGGGTAGCAATGATTTTTGAAACGGTCTCCCGGAAGTACGCTTCATCTGCCATGGAAGCGGCTCCCGCCTCAATAACCTGACGGTTCATTGTGTAGGAGTTGAATGAGTATTTCACATCGTGGAGAGCCTTTATAAGTACAGGATTTCCCAGTGCATAGCCGATTCTCATACCTGCCAGTGCACGGGATTTGGAAAAGGTCTGTACAACGATGAGGTTTTCGTACTTGTCTATGAGAGAAACCGCTGATTCTCCGCCAAAATCAATATACGCTTCATCAACGATTACCACGGAATCAGGGTTATTTTTCAGTATGCTCTCGATGGCGTCAAGGGGCAGAAGCGCACCTGTGGGAGCGTTTGGGTTGGGGAATACAATACCGCCGTTTTCGCCGTAGTAGTCAGATGGGACGATGTCGAAGTCATCGCTGAGAGGTTTAAGCTCGTATGGGATACGAAGCATATCAGCCCATACGGGATAGAATGCGTATGTAATATCAGGGAAGAGGATGGGCTTCTCACTATTGAAAAAAGTCAGAAAGCACATCGCCAGAACATCGTCAGAGCCTACACCTGTGAAAACCTGTGAAACATCAAGACCTAAGCGGTCAGCGATAGCTTGGTTGAGCTTAGCTGAGGCAGGGTCGGGGTAGAGTCTCAGGCTATCGAGGGAGCAGCTGTCAATGGCTGCCTGTACCCCGGGAGATGGCGGGTATGGGTTTTCGTTGGTGTTGAGTTTTATCATATCCTCGAAATCAGGTTGTTCACCCGGAACATAGGGTGTGACTGTGCGGATGTAATTCAGATAGTCTTTCATGATGGAATCCTTTCTTTTATAATAATCTGTTGCGATTCAGCAGTTCTTGCTTCACGTCCCAGAGCTTTTTCGACAAGTCCACATAGTACTTATGAGGATTCTCGAAACGTTTGACCTCGTCCCAAAGCCCGTCAACCTGTTTAAGACAGCTTTCTCGTATCTCATAAAGGGAAGGCTCACTGTAAATAAACTCACCGCCCTTGAATACAGGCACCTGAAGTTCATGCACCTCATAGTCCGTAAGGGTCTTTGTTTTCCAGATAGCAGTGGGGTCGAAGATGGTGTGCGGTTGTGAATCGTCTATAACCTCATCATGGAGACAAAGCTCGTCTGCAAGAGCCTTTCCCGTAGCCTTGTCAGTGAAGCGGTAAATCTTCTTGAAATGAGGATTGGTGATTTTGATGATGTTTTCGCTGATTTTGATTTTGGGTGTGATGGTGCCGTCATCGTTTTCAATGGCAACAAGCTTGTACACGCCGCCGAATACAGGTGCGCTCTTAGCTGTGATAAGACGTTCACCAACGGCGAAAATATCAATGCAAGCACCCTGCCTCAGTAAATCCTTTATAAGGTACTCGTCAAGGGAGTTAGACGCAACGATTTTACACTCTGTAAGTCCTGCCTCATCAAGCATTTTGCGTGCTTTTTTGGAAAGATAGGCAATGTCGCCGGAGTCAAGACGTATAGCACACTTGGTAATGCCTTTGGGGAGAAGCACTTCTTTGAAAGCACGTATTGCATTTGGAACACCGCTTTTCAGGGTGTCATAGGTGTCAACAAGGAGGGTGGCGTTTGTCGGGTAAAATTCACAGAAGGTGCGGAAGGCGTCATATTCGCTGTCAAAGGACTGTACCCAGGCATGAGCCATTGTACCTACGGCGGGAACGCCGTAAGCTTGGTCAGTGAGGACGCAGGCTGTACCGTGACATCCGCCGATATATGCCGCTCTTGCACCTAAAACCGCACCGTCATTACCTTGGGCACGCCTTGAACCCAGCTCCAGAACTGCTTTGCCCTCAGCACTGCGTACGATGCGATTTGCCTTTGTAGCGATGAGAGACTGGTGGTTGATTGCAAGGAGCAGATAGGTTTCAATGAGCTGTGCCTGAATGGCAGGCGCACGTACAGTTATAATAGGTTCACCGGGGAATACAGGTGTACCCTCAGGTACAGCCCATATATCACCTGTAAAGCGGAAATCTCTCAGGTATGCAAGAAATTCCTCATCGAAGATATTCTTGCTTTTGAGGAACTCAATATCCTCTTCCTCAAAATGGAGATTTCGGATATATTCTATCACCTGAGACAGACCTGCGGCAATTGCAAAGCCGCCGCCATCGGGAACGCTCCGATAGAAGAGATCAAAGTAGTGGATGCGGTTTACCATACCCTTTTTGAAATAACCGTTAGCCATGGTAAGCTCGTAGAAATCAACAAGCATAGCAGTATTCTGCGGCTTCATGAAATCACTCCTTTGCTGTAATTTAAAATGTAAAAATGTAAGATTATCCGATAACGCCTACCAATCCACACATCAGAACTATGATGCCCACTACGATTCTGTACCATCCGAAAACGGTGAAATCGTGTTTGCGTATGAACTGCATCAGGAATTTAATGATAAGTATGGATACGATGAAAGCGGTTATCATACCTGTAAAGAGAACTGCAAGCTCCATTCCTGTGAACTCAAAGCCGTACTTTACAAGTTTTAAGAGACTTGCACCTGCCATAACGGGTACAGCCAGGAAGAAAGTAAACTCTGCGGCAGCTGTTCTTGAAACGCCCAGAAGGAGTGCGCCGATGATAGTTGCGCCTGAACGGGATGTGCCGGGGAAAACGGCTGCAATAAGCTGAAATACACCGATGAGCAGTACAATTTTATAGCTCATGTCGGCGATGCTGTTAATGGATGGAGTACGCTTCTTATTCCAGCGTTCAATGAAGATAAATGCGATACCTACCACAATAAGCATGATAGCTACGGTTGTAGCATTATAGAAAAGGGCGGTGAAGAGGTCGTCGAAGAGGAGACCTATTACTGCGGCAGGGATACATGCCACAATGATTTTACCCCACATAGAGAGAATATCACGCCGGAGATATGCGCCTGCGCCTGATTCTGAAAGGGGATAGGGGTTATTCTTAATGTTTATAGGGAAGAGCTGCTTCCAGTAGATTACAACAACCGCCATAATAGCACCCAACTGCACCACAACGTCGAACATCTCCTTGAAGTCCTCGCTCATATTAAGGTGGAGAAATTCATCAACGAGGATAAGATGTCCGGTACTGCTTACAGGCAGCCACTCCGTTATACCTTCTACTATGCCCAGAATTACGGCTTTTATGATTTCAAAAATTTCCATGCGTCATTTTTCCTTTCCGGTATGGACTTATTATTTTTTATATAGAATATATTTTATCACAGATTTATCTCTACGTCAATTATTATTTCTGAATTTTGACGGATTTTGTATCCGGTGTGAAAAAAAGAGCATAGCACTTGACAAAAGCTGAAAAGATGCTATACTTATAATAGGACAAAAGTGCTATGCACTTTTTTTCAAATTTAAATAAGAGGGAGCGATAAGTATGAGCAACATCTGGCACGACATTAACCCTAAGCGCATAACTACCGAAGAGTTCATGGCGGTAATTGAAATTCCCAAGAACAGTAAAATCAAGTATGAGCTGAATAAGGACACAGGTATGCTTGAAATGGACCGTATTCTTCATACATCCACTCATTATCCTGCAAACTACGGCTTCATCCCCAGAACCTATGCGGATGACGGAGACCCGCTGGACGTGCTTGTTATCTGTTCTCAGACATTGATACCCCTTACGTTGGTAAGGTGTTATCCTATAGGCGTTATTCGTATGATCGACAGTGGTCATCACGATGATAAGATAATTGCAATTCCCTGCAACGATCCCACCTATAATTCTTATGTGAACATTGATGAACTGCCCAAGCATATCTTTGAGGAGATGGTACACTTCTTCAAGGTGTATAAGGAGCTGGAGCATAAGACAACCGCTGTGGACGAGATTCAGGACGCTGCGACTGCAAAGCAGATTATCGCAAAGGATATTGATCAGTACATCGAGAAGTTTTGCAAGTAAATTAAGGTGATTTGTTGAAGGATTCCGAAGAGATTCGGACGGAAGGAGAAAAAATCATGGTTACATCACAGGCATCCACAGACATTCTTTTTAACCCCGGTACTAGCGTTGCACCTCTCGGTCTTATCGCTATGGAAGGCACAGAGGAGCTGGGAAAGAAAATCGACGACTATCTTATCCGCTGGGCTAAGACCGTTGGATATGATGTTGATACTTTCCTTATTGAATGCGAGTGCCCGAGATTTTCATCCGGCGACGGCAAGGGACTTATTAAGTCTACAGTCCGCGGTAAGGATCTGTTCATCCTCATTGATGTAGGAAATTATAATTGCAAATATAAGATGTTCGGTACGATGAACTCTATGTCTCCTGATGACCACTATCAGGATTTGAAGAGAATTATCCAGGCTGCAAGCGGCAAGGCACACAGAATCAATGTTATAATGCCTATCCTCTATGGCGGCAGACAGCACAGAAGAAATTACAGAGAATCTCTCGACTGTGCTTGCGCACTCCAGGAACTTGAAAAGATGGGCGTAAACAACATCATCACATTTGACGCTCACGACCCCAGAGTTCATAACGCTATTCCGCTGATGGGCTTTGATAATGTTATCCCTTCATACCAGCTACTCAACACAAAGTGCAAGGCTTTCCCCGACCTGCAGACAACTCCTGAAAAGTTTATGGTTATCAGCCCTGACGAGGGTGCGCTGAACAGAAATATGTTCTATGCGTCTATGCTGGGTGTACCCATGGGTATGTTCTATAAGAGAAGAGACTATTCCGTAATCATCAACGGCAGAAACCCCATTGTTGCACATGAGTATCTGGGTAATTCTGTTGAAGGTATGGACGTGTTTATTGCCGATGATATTATCTCTTCCGGCGATTCTATGCTGGATATTGCTGTAGCACTGAAGAAGAGAAACGCTAAACGTGTATTCTGCTATGCTACATACGGTATGTTCGTAAACGGTTTGGAAGTGTTCGATAAGGCTTATGCTGATGGCTATGTTGACGCTGTATTCGGCACAAACCTCACATACCGCTCAGAAGAACTGCTGAAGAGAGAATGGTTCCACGAGGTTGACTGCTCAAAGTATATTTCCTACTTTATTACCGCTCTCAATCACGATGCTTCCATCGGCAACATCATTGACCCCAACCAGAAAATCAAGGCTCTCCTTGAAAAACGTAACAAATGATTTAACTCTCTGTAAGGGCGGCCATCGGTCGCCCTACAGGTGTTTAGTATAATAAATTCAAAATTCATCGCTTAATGGCGATAAAGCAATTTCTAATTGTTATTCAGAAGGGAATTAAAAACAATGAAGTGGCAAGGATTAAACGACCTTAGAGAGAAGTATCTCTCATTTTTTGAAAGCAAGAATCACACACGTCTGCCCAGTGCTTCACTGGTACCACAGGGTGATAAGAGCCTTTTGCTCATTAACTCCGGTATGGCACCTCTGAAAAAGTATTTCCTGGGACAGGCTGTTCCGCCCAATGTAAGAGTTACAACATGCCAGAAGTGTATCCGTACTCCTGACATTGAGCGTGTAGGTCAGACTGCACGTCACGGTACTTACTTTGAAATGCTTGGTAACTTCTCTTTCGGTGATTACTTCAAGAAGGAAGCTATCGCATGGGCATGGGAGTTCTTTACAGACGTTCTGGAAATTCCCGCAGAAAAGCTATACATCTCTGTATTCAAGGACGGCGATGACTCCGACACAGAGGCATATGACCTGTGGACAAAGGAAATCGGAGTTGACCCTGCACATATGGTATTCTTCGGCAGAGAGGACAACTTCTGGGAACACGGCTCAGGTCCTTGCGGCCCTTGCTCTGAAATTTATTTCGATCGTGGACCTGAAAAGGGATGCGGTAAGCCCGGCTGTGCTGTAGGCTGTGACTGTGACAGATATGTTGAAGTATGGAACTTGGTATTCAGCCAGTTCGACAGCGACGGCAACGGTCACTACACTGAAATGGAAAACAAGAACATTGACACAGGTATGGGTCTTGAACGTCTTGCCTGCGTAATGCAGGGCGTTGACAATATGTTCGAGGTTGATACTGTTCAGAACATTATGAATCACATCTGCCGCCT
>CAZQMA010000015.1:0-39719 GCA_964594275.1 uncultured Ruminococcus sp.
AAAATTACCTCCATACAGAAACGGACAAGACCGAGAGTTTGCAGAGGTTTATCGAAAAGGTCAAGCAGATAACAGAAATCAAGGAATTGACTGCCGAGTTAGTACACGAATTTATTGATAAAATCGTGGTACACGCACCGAGATACCTTGATGGGAAGCGAGTTCAGATCGTAGATATTTACTATAACGGCGTTGGTATTCTGCGAGAACTCAGTCCCGAAGAAATGGAAGAAGCGTTTCAAACGCATATATCGGAACGCAAAGAAAAAACGGCATAGCCACAGAAGACTATACCGTTTAACGAAAATAACTATTTAATTTAGATGCAAGAGCCACTTGGGGCACCTTCCTTACGGAGGGTGCCCCAAAGACGCTCTTTTTCATTACTTTGCGTTACCCAGGAAAGCCGCACCGATGATGCCGGCGTCGTTGCCCAGCTTTGCAATTACGATTTCTGCATTCTTAGGAGAGTTTCTTGTGTAGTTTTCTTTCGTAACAATCTCCTTCATGGGAACGAGAAGCGGATCGCCTTCGTTGCATACACCGCCGCCGATGCACAGTACATCAGGCTGGAAGATGTTGATTGTGTTGGTAATGCCTGCAGCCAGGTACTTGATGTACTTGTCAACTACCCCCTTAGCCGCTGCATCACCGGAACGCATATGGTTGAAAGCTGTTCTGCCGCTGATTTTATCTTCATTTGCCATGGAACTGTCAGGATTCTCAGCAATAGCTTCCTTTGTCATACGGATAAGACCTGTTGCAGAGGAGTAAACCTCGAAGCAACCCTTTCTGCCGCAGCTGCACTGAGGGCCGTCAACAGAAATTACGGTGTGACCAATTTCTGCGCCGCCGAAGTTGGAACCGCAGTAAATTTTGCCGTCGATGATGATGCCGCTGCCAACGCCTGTGCCCAGTGTAATACACACAGCGTTCTTTGCACCCTTAGCCGCACCTGCTACATATTCGCCGTAAGCAGCCGCATTTGCGTCGTTTTCAATGAAAGCGTGCTTGCCCAGACCCTCTTCCAGATATTTTACCATGGGAGTGTTGTTGAAACCCAGGTTGTTGGAATATTCGATGATGCCGGTTTCGCTGTTTGCGATACCGGGTGTACCCATACCAACCCATTCAATCTGCTCCATAGTGAGACCTGCATCTGCTACAGCCTGCTTGGAAACCTTTATGATGTCAGCAGCGATTTCCTGTTCAGGTCTGGGAAGGTTGGTTTTAACGCTTGCCTTAGCGATGATTTCGTAGTTATCGTTTACTACGCCTGCTACGATGTTTGTACCGCCCAGGTCAATACCGATATAATACTTCATGATAATATCCTCCGTTTGCATTTTTATTTATTTCTCCGCTGACGGAACATTGGTTGCAATATACTCGATAAAACCGTCTGTTCCGACAATGCGGCAGTTGCCTGTATTTGACGGCAGCAGGATGCTGTCGCCTTTGCTGATGGCGTATTCACCCTCATCTGTATAGAGTGTGCCTGTGCCCTCGGTTATGAGAAGATGGGTGAAGCTGTCCTTGCGCCCTGAAAAACGCCTTTCAGTGCGTACTCTTACTCTTTTGGATGTGAAGTACTCACAGTAAGAGAGGGTAACACTTTCACCCCATGGAAACTTCCATTCAGGAAAGATGTTTTTAGGCGAAGTCGGCATAAGATTTGTCACAGCCACCGCATCTTCGATGTGAAGAGGACGAGGATTGCCCTCAGCATCCAGCCTGCCATAGTCGTAAACCCTGTAGGTGAGGTTGGAGTTTTGTTGAACCTCTGCAATGAGTATACCCTTACCGATAGCGTGGAGTGTGCCAGCAGGAATAAAGAAAACATCTCCCTTATGCACGGGAACGAAGTTCAGGATGGATTCCAGAGTGCCTTTTTCAATGTGACTTTGAAATTCCTCCCTTGTAAGCTCACGATTTACCCCGAAAACCAAACTTGCGCCTTCATTCGCCTCTAGCACATACCACATCTCTGTCTTACCATTTTCAAAGCCCTGTTCATGGGCGTAGTGGTCGTCGGGATGTACCTGCACTGAGAGTGGTTCTTTAGCGTCAATGAGCTTTATAAGAGGAAGATTCTTCATGATGCGACAATTTCTGCCCAGAATCTTTTCTTCGCCTTTTTCAGCAAGGTATTGAGAGAGCGTAAGTCCCTTATCCTTACCGTTTAATACAATCGAGCAACCGTCCTCGTGGCAGGACAGTTCCCAGCTTTCTGCTATAATTTCACTTTCGCTTTCCTTGCCGAAAAGCGTTCTGAGCTTCTGTCCACCCCAGATGTAATCCTTGACTGCCCCTTTAAGAAAAATCGGCTCTGCCATTTAAGTAGATTCCGCCTCCTTTTTATATACTGCAAAATCGGGAGATAAACCAAATTGATTATAGAATTCCTCTTCTGTGCCGTTATAGACATTCAGATCGATGGGAATATCATCCGCCCACATTCCGGGCAGATAACCATTAAAGCTATACTGCCAGAATGACCAGTTTGCCAGAGGCTCGCATTTGGTATTGCTCATCCATATGTCACAATCGCCATAGCTGCCTAAAATATATTTCATATAGAGATTTGAGGAAGTGTAAATAATAGGTGTTACGCCGTAATAGGCTTCAAGCTTTTCTATCATAGCGTCCAGAATCTCGTGAACTTGTTTTTTGTCGGGAGGATTTAGGATAACCTCTTCGTTATAAAGCTCCAGGTCAAGCACAGGCGGCAAGCTGTTTGCCTGCTTGGGAACAGTTGCGATGAAGTTGTCAGCCTGGGTTTCACCGGGGCTTTCAAAGCTTACAAAGTGGTATGCACCCACGTAAACTCCCTCGTTACGGGCATTATCCCAGTTTTCACGGAAACGCTCGTCCACATGAGAGCTGCCCTCGGTTGCTTTAATAAAGGCAAACATGACATGATCGTTCTGTGAAAGAACCTCCCAGTCAATCTCACCCTGATAATAAGAAACGTCAACGCCTTTTACAGGGTAGTCGGAAAGCTCGGGAAGCTGGGGAGGAATGTCGCCGTTTACCGCACGGTAAAAATTCAGTACCTTATATCCCGTAAAGCCCAGACCGCCCAGAAGCGTCAGAACTATAATCAACCCAATCCATCTTTTAATGAAAATTGAAGCGCCGCTTTGGTATTTTTTGCTCACTTTTTAATATCACCCATAATAATTCCTCTGCCGTTGGTTGCAATGTAAACTCTGCCGTAGATGTTGCTGTCACCGATGATACAGCCGTTGTTGCCGTTGAGATTGCCGAAGAGGTGCTGTTCATCGTTGATACGTGTCCAAGTTTCGCCCTTGTCGGAGGACATATAGATGCCGCTGCCGTTTGTACCGTCATTGCCGATAGCATAGATTGCAGGGTAGCTCTTGTCGTCCTTGGGAGCACCGAAGCCTATTGCATTTATTTCGGAGAGAGTCTTTATGTTGTTGAATGTTTTACCGCCGTCCTCTGTGTACATAATGAGAGAGCCTGTTGCCATCCATACATGACCTTCCTTGCCTGCAATGGACTGGGGAACAGCACTTTCTGCAACCAGAGTACCTGTGGATTCAAAATTTTTGCCGCCGTCTGTGGATATATAGAAAAGACCATCGTAGGCAGCGTAGAAAGTTTTGGGATTTACTCTGTCAGGAGTAATCTGTGCACCGAAGCCTATACCCTCAGTATAGTACCAGGTTTCACCGAAGTCATAGGTCACGTAAACCTGACCTGAAGCGTTTGAAGGAGCCCATACGATTGAGCTTCCGTCAGCAGAAACGGCAACATTGCCGCCCTGAGAAGGCTCAGGAAGTGACAGAAGTGCCTGCCATGAGCTGCCGCCGTCCTTTGTATAAACTACGCCCACTCTTTCTTCTGTTGTGAATACGGCAATCATAGGATTAAGGTATGCTACATCCAGGTCACATGCCGCACCCATCTTCATGAAGTGTGCATCGTCAGGACAAACCGTTACATCCATATGTGCAAAGCCTGTCAAGTCACCCATAATGGAGTAAAGCTCAGGTGCGCCCTCCATTGCCGGAGGAGAAACCATTTCAAAGATAGCGGTTTCCTCAAGACCGTATGCATCGAATGCGATAGTTACAGGCTCGGAAGCGTGTTTAGTGATGTTTACGGTTGAGAAGATAGTTGCGCCTGTGCCGTACATAACCTCGTCGGAGTTGAAGGGATTGATATTGACATCGGAAACCCACCATCCGGTTTTGGCACCACTGTCACCTCTGCCCCAATCAAGCCAGCCGGCCTGTGAGGTATCCATGACATAGTTCTTTTCCTTGGTTTTTGCGTTGAAAAGACCTGTCCATGTAGTACCGCCGTCCTCGGAGTAGTACAAGTTGTCACCCTCGTCTGTCCACCAGCCCAGTGAAGATACCACCAGTGTATCGGAGTTCTGGGCGTCAACGGATACACCGCCGAATCCACCGTATCTGCCGTCGTTCAGATTTGGTGTAATATCGGTAAATGTACCGCTTGCAAGCTCATACTTGTAAACCCTGCCGTCCTGGGGAGAAAGGTTTGGTCCGCAGTTGTCGGAATAGGTGATGTACATATTGCCGTTAGTCGAAATGTCAGCCTGAAGAGGGTACATTCCCTTTTCATTTATGGGAAGAGCCTCCCATGTATTACCGTTGTCAGCGGATTTATAGATGCACTGACCATCGGTCATTGCTACGCCGACATACATATCCTCACTGTTCGGGTCGAATTCAACCCACATAATACCAATGTTATTACTTTCCTGTGAGTAGTTGCCTGTAACAGGAAATGAGGTAACCTGATTCCAGCTTTGACCAAAGTCGTCGGACTTCCAGAGACCTGACTTTCTTGTACCCATCCAGATTTCGTTGTTATTGGTAGGGTCAACCATAAGACGCTCGCCAGTACCTCGTCCAGACTGGTTGCCGCCACATTCAAAGGGTACGTCAACCTGCGTCCAGGTTTCGCCGTAGTCATCAGATGCAAACATAGCACCGGGCGTACCCATATAAGTACCGCCTGCAAAATATACTCGCTTTGGGTCAATCGGGTCTGCGGCAACACTTTCGATGCCGATGTAGTTCCAATTCTCTGCACCGAGGAAGTCGGTGAGAGGCTGCCATGTATCGTTGTCACGGGAGCTTCTTCTGTAGAGACCGCCGATGTCGGTACGTGCGTAGACAAGTCCCTCTTCTCCCGGATTGTATACCATGCCTGTAACGTAGCCACCGCCGCCGATTGCAACGCTACTCCACTCGTAGTCTTCTGCTGTAATCTCGCCGCAGGCGGTTGCTGTCATAAGCATTGATGCGCCAAGTATGGCTGCTGTTATGCGTTTAATGTTCATTTTTAATTCCTCCTGGGACATTTTCTTCTGTCACTATACTATATATAATACACGAAAAACGATGATTAGTCAACTATTTTTAAGCGGATGAAGGAAAAAATTAAGGCGGCTGTTTCGTGTAGACTGTTATTGCATTGAATGTTGGAAGTTAATCAGACCTCATGTCTCTCTTGACAAATCTGTTGCAATAATATATAATAAAACTATACAAAATAATAGATTCAAGGAGGTCAAATCATGAATAATAAGGCAATGTACAATTTAACCTATGGGCTTTTTGTTCTTACGACCAAGCTGGGTGAGCGCAGTCAGGGTTGTATTATCAACACTGCAATTCAGGTAACATCCACGCCCAACCGCATTTCCATTACAGTAAGCAAGGAAAACCTTACTCACAGCGTCCTTGCTTATACCAAGGAATTTAATATATCTGTACTCTCCGAGGAAGCGGATTTTGATACTTTCAAGCATTTCGGCTTTCAGAGCGGACGTGATACAGATAAGTTTGCAGGTTACCCCCACGCTGAAATAGCCCCCAATGGTATGCCGTATATCACCAAGGGTACAAACGCTTATCTGTCAGGCAAGGTTATTGACATGATAGACTTGGGTACACATACAATGTTCATTGCTGATGTAACAGACAGCGAGGTTCTGTCAGATGTACCCTCTGCCACATATGCTTACTATCAGTCAAATATAAAGCCAAAGACTCAGGCAAAGCCTTCAGAAAAGAGCGGATATCGATGCAAGGTCTGCGGCTACGTCTATGAGGGTGATGAGCTTCCCGATGACTTTATATGTCCCATCTGTAAGCATGGTGCAGATGATTTTGAAAAGATATAAAATAGTAAGATAGAAAAATACGGCTGTGCCTTGTGGGTACAGCCGCTTTTGTGTTTTAGCTTATTTTACTTGCTCATGATTTCAGAGATAGCATCCAGAATCTTGTCATGGCAGCCACCGCAGCCTGTGGAGCAACTGGTAACAGCCTGAACGTGGTCGAATGCGCTCATTACGTCAGTAAAGCTTGTCAGTGTGTGGAGTGCGTCCTCAACATCGGCATAGGATACGCCCATGCAGTGGCAGATTTCGTAGTTTGTCATATTAAGCATTCCTTTCTATTGTGCCTTGTATAATGATATTATATTTTTTCAGGCATTTATATACCTTTATTATATCACGGGTTAGAGGCACTTTTGTTATGATTCTGTATATATATTTCTAATAATGTTGGATAGTGCTGTGTATTTTGACACAAATCCTTGACGAAGAGTTTGTATATATTATAGCATGATTAAAAAGTACGTAATAGAAAAATAAAGGGCAGCCCCAAATGAGCTGCCCTTTTTACATTTATAAAAGCCTTTGCTTAGTTCTTCATTTCAAAGCTCTCGCCAAGGATGTCCTTGTTTGCATCAAGAATGGGCTTAATGCACTCAGCGATAAATTCTTCTGTCTGCTGTTCACTTCTGCCTGTGAAGTTCTCAGGTTGGAGGATAGCGTCCAGTTCTTCCTTTGTAATCATGAACATGGGGTCTGCAAGAATCATATCACACAGATCGTTGTCAAGACCCTCTTCCTTAACGTGCTTGCCTGCAACCATGGAATACTCACGAATTTTCTCGTGAAGCTCCTGACGGTTTCCACCCTTCTTTACAGCGTCCATCATGATATTTTCGGTTGCCATAAAAGGCAGCTCACGCATGACTCTCTGACGTATCATCTTAGGATATACAACCAGACCGTCTGTTACGTTCATCATGATATTGAGGATAGCGTCAACGGCAAGGAACGCTTCGGGAACAGAAACTCTCTTGTTAGCGGAGTCATCCAGAGTTCTTTCAAACCACTGTGTACCTGCTGTGAAAGCGGGATTCAGGCTGTCAATCATTACGTATCTTGAAAGGGAAGTGATTCTCTCGCAACGCATAGGGTTTCTCTTGTAAGCCATAGCAGAAGAACCAATCTGAGTCTTTTCAAAAGGCTCTTCCATTTCCTTGAAGCTCTGGAGGATGCGCATATCGTTGGAGAACTTGCTGCATGACTGTGCAATACCGCTGAGAGTCTGGAGAACCTGAGCATCCATCTTTCTGGAGTAGGTCTGACCTGATACGGGAACTACTGCGTCAAAGCCCATTTCTTTAGCAATCTTTGCTTCCAGTGACTTTATCTTGTCAGTGTCACCCTCAAACAGTTCCATAAAGGAAGCCTGTGTACCTGTAGTACCCTTGGAGCCGAGAAGCTTGAGGTTGGCGATTCTATATTCCAGCTCCTCAAAATCCATGAGCAGCTCATTCATCCAGAGAGTAGCACGCTTACCAACAGTAGTCAGCTGAGCAGGCTGGAGATGTGTATATGCAAGGGCAGGCATAGCCTTGTACTCTTCTGCGAACTTTGCAAGATTGGAGAGAACATTAATCATCTTTCTGCGAACAATCTGAAGTGCGTCACGGATGATGATAACGTCGGTGTTGTCACCTACATAGCAGGAGGTAGCACCCAGGTGAATAACGCCTGCCGCATTCGGGCAAACTTCACCGTAAGCATGAACGTGGGACATAACATCGTGGCGGAACTTTCTCTCGTAAGCCTCAGCAACATCGTAGTTGATGTTTTCGATGTTAGCCTCCAGCTCGTCAACCTGAGCCTGAGTAACAGGGAGACCAAGCTCCATCTCAGCACGTGCCAGTGCTACCCAAAGCTTTCTCCAGGTGGTGAACTTCTTGTCAGCGGAGAAAACATACTGCATTTCTTCGCTGGCATATCTTGTACAGAACGGGCTTTCATAGCTCTTTGTGTTGCGCATAAGTAAGTACCTCTTTCTTTAAACGATTAGTTTCACGGGCTATATTACCCGTCAGATATTTTTATTATAACATACTTTCTCTTTCTTGTGAATAGGAAAAGCTGTAATAAATTAAAAATTAACAATTAACAACCCGGGCTGTTTACTATTCCCATATGATACCTCATATCTCCTTTCTGTAAGGTAGACTTTAAGTGATTTCCTGCTTTTTTTAAGCTAAATTGTAAAAAAACTATGTACCTACTTGACGAATTTAGCAGACGTGGTATAATGGTATTAGCACTCGAAGAATAGGAGTGCTAACTACGAGAAAAGAGGTTATATACAATGGAACAGAAACAGTTTAAAGCGGAGTCAAAACGTCTCCTTGACATGATGATTCATTCTATCTATACCCACAAGGAAATCTTCCTTCGTGAGCTTATATCAAATGCCAGCGATGCTATTGACAAGCTGTACTTTAAGTCGCTCACCGATGACAGTGTAAATATGGCGAAGTCTGATTTCAAAATCCGTCTCCATATTGACAAGGATGCCCGCACTCTTACGATTACCGACAACGGTATCGGTATGACAAAGGAAGAGCTGGAAAACAACCTTGGTATCATAGCAAACAGCGGTTCATTGAAATTCAAGAGCGAGAACCAGCTTTCCGAGGAGAGCCAGATTATCGGTCAGTTTGGTGTAGGTTTTTACTCTGCATTCATGGTTGCAGGCAAGGTTACAGTTAAATCTCGTGCATTCGGCGCAGATACTGCCTATGTATGGGAGTCAGAGGGTACTGACGGCTATACCATCGACATCTGCGACAAGGAAACTGTCGGTACAGAAATCACTCTGGAAATCCTGCCTGACGTCAAGGACGAAAACGGAAACGAAGAGTCTTACGACGATTATCTGAACCAGTATAAGCTCCAGTCTCTAGTAAAGCGTTACAGCGACTATATCCGTTTCCCCATTGTTATGGATATGACTAAATCACGCCGAAAGGCTGACGCTAAGGAGGACGACCACAGTGCAGAAGCGTATGAGGACTATACCGAGGACGTTATCCTTAATAGCATGATTCCCATTTGGCGCAAGAACAAGAGCGAGCTTACCGACGAGGACTACAACAACTTCTACAAGGATAAGTTTAATGATTATTCCGAGCCGATCGCTCATTCCCACGTACACAACGAGGGTATGCCCATGTATGATGCACTCCTCTATGTACCTTCAAGAGCACCCTTTGACTACTATTCCAAGGAGTACAAAAAAGGACTTCAGCTTTACGCAAACGGCGTGCTTATCATGGACTGCTGCGAAGAGCTTTTGCCTGATTACTTCTCATTTGTAAAGGGTCTGGTTGATTCTGAGGATGTATCCCTGAATATCTCCAGAGAAATGCTCCAACATGACCAGCAGCTCCGTGTTATTTCAAAGAGCATCGAGAGAACCGTTAAGAACGAGCTGACCCGTATGATGAAGAACGATCGTGCAAAGTATGAGGAATTCTACAAGGCATTTGGTCTCCAGCTGAAGTATGGCGTTTACTCTGATTATGGTATGCACAAGGATGTGCTTCAGGAACTTCTGATGTTTGTTTCCTCAAATGAGGGCAACCCCTACACATCACTAGCTGAGTATGTGGACAGAATGCCCGAGGATCAGGAGTATATCTACTATGCAGCAGGTGAAACCCTGGCAAGAGCGCAGTCACTCCCTCAGACAGAAGCTGTAAAGGCAAAGGGATATGAGATTCTATACTTTACAGATAATGTAGATGAATTTGCAATCAAGATGCTGATGCAGTATAAGGATAAGCAGTTCAAGTCTGTAGCAGACAGCGACCTGTCCCTTGAAAGTGAAGAGGAGAAGAAGGCACTTGAAGAGAAGTCACAGACCTCTCAGGCAATGCTTGAATCCATGAAGAAGGCACTTGAGGGAAAGGTTTCAAACGTAAAGCTTTCCGGTAGACTGGGAAGTCATCCTGTATGTCTGTCAAGCGAGGGCGAAATTACCATGGAAATGGCTAAAACCCTGAACGCAATGCCCGGTGCTGACCAGAAGATTGAGGCTCAGCTTGTGCTTGAAGTAAATCCCGACCACGAGATTTACGGAAAACTCATGGAGCTTTCCGGTAGCAATGAGGAGAAGCTTGCAGAATATGCACAGCTACTTCGATACCAGGCAATGCTCATAGAGGGTCTGCCCATTGAAAATCCACAAGAATTTGCAGAGCTTGTCTGCGGACTTATGTAAAAAAATCATCGACAACCGGCGACCTTCGGGTCGCCGGTTTTAGTTGCGGTCTTTTCGCTGTAAGTTTTTAGAAACCTACGCAAATACGTTGAAAACGATAAATGCATACAGTACGGTTCAAAAAAATAACCAAAATAGGGGCGAAATTGTCAAAAAGACGAAAATATTGGTTAAAATGCGTAATTCGTTGACTTTAAGCCTATTTTAAGGTATAATAGGCTATGTTCAATTAAAATAGGAATGGGAGATTTATTTGAGAAAGGGCATTATATGAGGAAGTTTAAAAAGATTATAAGCAGTATAACTGCGGCCGCTGTTGCCGTCGGTACAGCGGCAACGGCGGCAGTAGTGCCTACCGATGCAAGCGGCGACTGGGACGGAAGCTACGATATAAGCTGGTATAATTCTCAGGACACTGAGTTTACTCTGACTACACCTGAGGAACTGGCAGGACTTGCACGACTGGTAAACAGTCAGACCGATAACTTTGACGAAAAGACCATATATCTGGGAAGTGACGTAAGTTTCTATGAGTTTGCCGACGCTGACGCATGGAGCAGTGGAGCAGGAGCACCTGCTGATGAGTGGTATCCCATCGGTGCAACCTACGGTACGCCGTTCAAGGGTACATTTGATGGAAATGGCTTTACGATTTCAGGTATTTATATGGAGCGTGACGATGGTGTTTCAGGCTTTATCAGCTTTGCAGGTAGCGGCTCTGTGGTGCGCAATCTCATCCTTGAAAACAGCTTTATTGCATCTGTAAATACATATTCAGGCGGTATTTGCGGCTATAATCACGGTGCAGTGATTGAAAATTGTGTCAACAGGGCAAGAATTGAGTCATATTATTATATAGCAGGCGGGGTCTGTGGCGTAAATGCAGGTGGAATTATTGAAAACTCGGTAAACGAGGGACTTGTTATAGGCTGTAAAAGTTCAGGCGGTGTTGCAGGCGAGGCGTGTGAAAATGCGATTGTAAGTATGAGCCGTAATAGCGGTGATATTGTTGCATCAAAGTATGCCGGTGGCGTTTGTGGCTACAGCGGAGACAACATTATCAATAGTTGCTACAACAGCGGCTATGTAAAAGGCGGCGAAATGGTCGGCGGCATTTTAGGATACACAGTAGGAAACAGCGAGATAGGTTATTGCTACAATATGGGCAAAATTGTTAATCTCAACGGATTAAGCGGCGGTGTAACAGGCACGGCGGATGCTGAGTGTTGTGCTTGCTTTTATCTTAAAGAAGTGGCAGAAGCGGTTATTGCTGATGATGGCGTTTTCGTTTTTACAGAAGATATGCTGACAAACGGCGAGTTGGTTTCATTGTTGGGCGGAGCATATGTTCAGGGTGATAGTTGTCCTGTGCTAGCATGGGAAGCAGAAGAAAAGCCTGTTATAACAACTACAATTCCGGCTACCACAATTACTACCACGTCAACGATTACAACTGCATTATCATCCGGTACCACAACATCAGCTTCTTCCTATGGCGGCGGAATTAGAATATGGGCTGTGAACAATGTAAAAGTGTTGAGCGGCGTAGGTGAGACGGTACAGCTTTTGATTGACGGTAATACTGAAAAGCCTGTGTGGTCGTCTCTTGATACCGGCATTGCAACAGTTGACCAGAATGGTTTGGTAACAGCTGTGGGCGTAGGCACGGCAACAATTATTGCATCTCTTGATGGCGTGGCAGCGTCTTATGTTCTGACTATTGGTGATGAGGTGTCTGTTACTACAGAATCCACCACAACAACTGTAACTACCACAAAAAATACCACTACATCTACTACCAAAACTACAACAACAGCTATCACCACCACAACCACTACTACAACAATGATGCGGTATGACCGTGGTGATTGTGACGGAAACGGTAAAATTGAAATTGCCGATGCAGCGGCTGTAATCAAGTATTATGCATGTGAAGCGGCAGGTGTTGAGGCGAAGTTCAGCGATGATTTTGCGGAAAACACCCTATCTATGTACGCAGGCGATGCCGACAAGGACAGTAAACTTACTCTTGCCGATGCATCCATGATATTGAAGTATTATGCAAAGCTTGCAGCCGGATTGAAGGCTGCATGGGAGTGAAATAGCATAAGAATAAAAGCCTTTGCTAACCCCTTGCAAAGCAATGAAATATGTGGTATAATATGAGAAAATGAGAGGAGGCAGCGGTTATGCTGAAAGCGGGCGTGTCAACAGCTTGCCTATATCCACAGCCCCTGGAGGAAGCCCTCTATGAGCTTGCACTGGGCGGCGTTCAGCAGACGGAGGTGTTCATAAACACCCATTCGGAGTTGAGACGAAGCTTTATAATGAGTCTCGTGGATATACTCAGACGTTTTGATATGAGCTGTCTCTCGCTGCATCCCTTTACCTGCGAAATGGAGCCGATGATGCTTTTTTCAGGGTATAAAAGGCGTATGCAGGATATGCTTGATTACTACAAGCACTATTTTGCCGCTATGGAAGCATTGGGCGCAAGGTTTTTTATTCTCCATGGAAATAAACCTGTGATTCCCGCAGAAGTCTATGCGGAAAGACTGTATAAGATAATTGAAGCCGCTAAGGAATTTGGCGTTATCGTTGCACAGGAGAATGTTGCACGGTGTACTAGTCGTTCACTTGACTTTTTAAAGGAGCTAAAAACCCTTATGGGTAAGGATGCCGCCTTTGTATTGGATGTTAAGCAGGCTGTGAGAAGCGGCGAAAATCCTTTTGCTATGTTGGATGCACTTGGCGAGAACATTGTTCACGTCCATATAAGCGACCATGGTGCATACGGTGATTGTCTTACTCTGGGAAACGGCAGTTTTAAGATAAAAGAATTTCTGCATAAGCTGTCACTTGTAAATCCCGACTGTGGCGTTATACTGGAGCTTTATCGGAGCGCCTTTGATAGTGCGGCAGATTTAATGCAGAATTATCAGGTTCTGGACAGAATGGTACAGAGCTTAAACGAACAGGAGAAAACAGAAATATGAGATGTCCCTTTTGCGGTGAAAAAGACACAAGAGTCCTTGATTCACGTCCGTCGGAAAACAAAATCCGCAGACGAAGAGAGTGTGACGGCTGCAAGAAGCGTTTTACCACTTATGAAGCGGTAGAGTTACCCATGCTTACTGTTGAAAAGAAGGACGGTAGCATACAGCCCTTTGATAGAAATAAGCTGATTGCAGGTATTTTCAATGCAATAAAGAAACGTCCCGTAACAGCCTTACAGGTGCAAGGCATAGTTGACGCTGTAGAAGAGAAGTGTGCCGCTGAAATGCGCACAAGTATTTCAACCACGGAAATAGGTAACTTTGTTATGGAACAGCTTAAATCAATTGACCCTGTGGCATATATTCGTTTTGCGTCTGTATATCAGGATTTTTCAGACGTAGAGGGATTTGTCAATGCGGTGAGTGAGCTTGGCTGCGCACATAAATAATAAACACAAATTAAAAAAGGAGAGTATTACAATGGATTACAACTTCATGGGTAACGACCACTCAAACGAATTCGACACACAGGATATCGCTGACAACAAGGTATTTGCAATTCTTGCTTATATCCCGATTCTGTTCTGGCTGCCTTTGGCATGCTGCAATCAGAGCAAGTTCGGCAGATTCCACGCAAATCAGGGTCTGCTTTTGCTTATCGCAGGCGTAGCACTGGGCATTGCATCCTCAGTAATCAGTCTTATTCTGGGTTGGATTCCTGTTCTGGGCGGTATTATTTGCGGTCTGGTTAACCTGGCAGTATGGGCAGCTGAGATTGGTCTGCTTATCTATGGCATGGTAAATGCCGGTCAGGGCAAAGCTAAGGAGCTTCCCGGTATTGGCTGTATCGCAAAACTTATCAAGTAATCAGTCAATCAGAGGATACATATTCTGAAACGAGGTGCGGTCGTAGTACATTGCCCCGATGAGAACCCCTTCTTCTGTGCAGACAAGCTCTGCCCGTGCGGTTTCAGGATCTGTCAGGGTATATGTATAGGCGAAAGCAGGCTTTCCAAAGTGATTTTTTACCCCCAGTGACTGCTTCTCTTGGAGTTGGCAGTATTGGGCGTATATGATGGAATTGTCGTCTGATGGCAGAGTGATTTCTGCCGTATCAGGCGGCATTTCTGATATGGAGAGACCGCAGGTTCTGAGAAAGTCTCTGCGTGACTCCTCGGTGGAAAGATTGATTTCAGAATAAAGGGAGACGGGGTGCGTTGTGTTATAAAGGACATAGCCGCCCAGTATCAGGGCACAGCCACTTAGTACAAGAATGAGCTTTGATTTTTTCATAGCGGTTCTCCTTTGGTTTTGGGATATTCTATGCGGGAGTTTTTTGGAGTAGTACTATATATAGATACTTATACTACCGGAAATGGATTTTAAGGCCAGCTCTATTTTTACGTCAAACAGAGAAAGACGCTCTTGTTCGCCTTTCTCAATATAAGCGATGCTTTTATTTCTTCATCCCACAGACAAAAACATCATGCGCCTCGCTTAGATCCGTGCGTTTTGGCACACTATGCAATCGTCAAATGTCCATTATCAATTATTAAAAGGAGTTATCATGCGTCTTGACAAATTCATCTCAGAGCGTTCCCATTATACACGCAGTCAAATTAAAGATCTTGCTGCTAAAGGTAAAATCACCGTCAATGGCGTGGTTACCAGAAAGTCTAATACTGATATTTCTCAGGCAGACGAGGTGCAGGTTTCGGGTACTGTTTTGGAATCTGAGAAAACACTCACCCTTTTGCTAAATAAACCCGCAGGCGTTGTAAGTGCAACCGAGGATAAAACGGAGAAAACTGTCATAGACATCCTGCCTGCAGAATACAAGAATCGCCGCCTTTCACCTGTGGGCAGACTTGACAAGGACACCACAGGTATGCTTTTGCTTACCAATGACGGCGAACTGCTTCATAATCTTACATCACCCAGCAAAAACATCCCCAAGTACTATGTAGCGCACCTTTCACGCCCTTTTACAGAGGAGGCAAAGACACAGCTTCAGGCAGGAATAACTCTCCGTGACGGTGCTGTCTGTGCTCCGGCACAGGTTGAAACGATTGACAAAGAGGGCATGGATGTGCTGATTTGTATACATGAAGGAAAGTACCATCAGGTGAAAAGAATGTTCGCAGCTGTTGGAAATCATGTTGAAAAACTGAGCAGAAAAGCCATCGGCGGCATGGAAATACCGGCTGATTTGCCCTTAGGAGAGACAATTGTACTATTAAACAAAGATTTGTTGAAACTGTTGAATTCTGAAACGGAATTTTCGTTGCTTCTCCAAGGCCTTAGGGAATCTTCGTTATATTAAACGAATTAACATAAAAAAGTTTGTGCAATTAACAACTTGAAAAAGTTTTGAAAATTTGGTATGATATATATATGCTGAAGCCGGTATGGTATATCATGCGGTGAAAGATTAAATTTAAGTTTAGGAGGAACTGCTCAATGGCAAGTTTATCACTGAGACACATCTATAAGAAGTATCCCGGCAACGTAGTTGCAGTTAAGGATGTAAACATCGAAATCCAGGACAAGGAATTCATCGTTCTGGTAGGTCCTTCCGGTTGTGGTAAGTCTACAACTCTGAGAATGATCGCTGGTCTGGAAGAAATTTCTGAAGGTGAGCTGTACATCGGCGACCGCCTGGTAAATGACATCGCTCCTAAGGATAGAGACATCGCAATGGTATTCCAGAACTACGCTCTGTATCCTCATATGACAGTATTCGACAACATGGCATTTGGTCTGAAGCTCCGTAAGGTTCCCAAGGACGAAATTGCTCGTAAGGTTGAAGAAGCTGCTAAGATTCTTGACCTGAGCCATCTGCTCGACAGAAAGCCTAAGGCTATGTCCGGTGGTCAGCGTCAGAGAGTTGCACTGGGTCGTGCTATCGTTCGTAATCCTCAGGTATTCCTGCTTGACGAGCCACTGTCCAACCTGGACGCTAAGCTCCGTGCTCAGATGAGAACAGAGATTTCTAAGCTCCACCAGAAGCTGGGTACAACATTTATCTACGTAACTCATGACCAGACAGAGGCTATGACAATGGGTGACCGTATCGTAGTTATGAAGGATGGTATCATCCAGCAGATTGATACTCCTCAGGCTCTGTATGAGAGACCCGGCAACAAGTTTGTTGCAGGCTTCCTCGGTTCTCCTCAGATGAACTTTGTTGACGCTGTTCTGAGAAAGGGCGAGAACTACTTTGTAGAGTTCGGCGCAGAAGCTACAAAGACAAGCAAGGCTATCAAGTATCAGATTGAAATTCCTGCTGCTAAGGTTACTAGTGACCTGGCTAAGTACGTTGACAAGGAAGTTATCATGGGTATTCGTCCTGAGGCTATTCACGATGATGAAATGTTCCTGTCCACTGCTACAACAGGTATCGTTGACTGTGATGTTGAAATCACAGAAATGATGGGTGCTGAAACATTCCTGTACCTGAACTGTGCTGGTATTCCTCTGACTGCTCGTGTTGATCCCAGATCCACAGCTAAGCCCCAGGATACTATCAAGGTTGCTCTTGATCCTAATAAGATTCACCTCTTCGATAAGGATGCTGACAATAATCCTACAATCATTAACTGATTGCAGTATACATCAAATAATAAAAACCGCCGTATCTCCCATAGATGCGGCGGTTTTTTGTTGCTTTTAGTAAAAGACAATATCGAGTATGACGAATTGTATAAGGCAGGCTGTATTATCTGCGGCGGGCGTTTGTACGTTTTTGAGTACTACGTTACAAGGCAAAGAAAAGAGCCTGCACGAGAACATGCAGGCGGAAAATGAAAATATTCGGCAACTTAGTACATCCTGTCCCTCAGGAGAGGGACTTGGGTTTAAAGCTTTACATGAGGTGCCTTGCAAATAAAATTTAGGGGATTTGTGAGGATTACCTAATCCTTGATTATTATTATAGCCCCTTCTGCTTAAAAGAATCTTAAAGTTTTTGCTTTTTTTCAAAATAATATGCGGTTTCCAGAGCAATTTCCATCATTTGATTAAAGGTGAGCTGTCTCTCCTCAGCCGAAGTGAATTCACCCCTTAATGGACAATCGGAAACCGTTGCAATGCACAGAGCCTTTTTACCTGCTTCAGCAGCGTTCATATAGAGTGCTGCAGCTTCCATCTCTGTTGCAAGAATGCCCATCTTAGCCCATATGGGCAGGTCGCTGTCCCCGGGATAGTAGAAAATATCCGAGGAGAGGATGTTGCCGACCTTTGGATTTATGCCAAGGCTTCGAGCTGAGTTTACAGCTGCTTCAAGCATTTCAAAGTCAGCGATAGGAGCGTAGGTTCCGGGGAGATGGTATTGGTTTGCATAAGCAGAATTTGTGCATGCGCCCTGAGCAATAATCACATCACGCAGTTTAACGGAGTCTGCAACACCGCCTGCTGTTCCCACGCGGATTATACGTTCAACGTCATATTCGTGATATAACTCATATGAGTAGATACCGATAGATGGCATACCCATACCGCTGCCCTGAACGGAAACAGGAACGCCTTTGTATAGACCTGTATAGCCCAGCATATTGCGGACGGTACTGTAGCAGGTGGGGTTTTCAAGATAGGTTTCGGCAATGTATTTTGCACGAAGCGGATCGCCGGGCATGAGAACGGTTTTTGCAATATCGCCTTTTTCTGCATTTAGATGGGGTGTTGACATGAGGACGCCTCCTTTGGGGTGGTTGATGGTAGATAATTAACAAGCCCGCTGTGCGGACGGATTTTATCTGGACTTCAGCTTCTTTACTGTGCTAATAATAGCATTGAAATTATATATCAGCATGAATATCATACCTGCGCCAAGTACAGGAATCTGCATCTTGAATTCGTGAGTTGCAGTAATACCAAGTATAAACAGCACTGCTAGATTTATGAAGAACTTTACCTGGTTGATGGGAAAGTATATATAGCGTCTAGCGTCCTTCTGACGAATGATGTAACTTGCAAAGTAGCCCGCAAAGGTTGCAACAGACGCACCCATAATTCCAAATGCCCATACAAGAATAACGTTCAGTATCAGATTTGTAACAGCTGCAACAAGACTTGTCCAAAAGGAGTGGGAGGTGTGCTGAGTTGCTGTATAGACGCTGCTGAAAAATTGGTTGAGACACATCATGATAACCGCTACAATCAGTACGGGTGTGTAGAGATATGCCTGTCCATATTCGGGATAGGTTGAGGTTGAAATGAGAATCTCAGACAGTGGCTTTACAAATACAATAAGACCTGCGCCTGCAATAAACAGGAATGATGTGTAGGCATCGTAAATGCGGTGATAGAATTTACCCTTGTCAGCGGAGTCGTTTTCCATAATGGCTGACATGTTCCACGCCTGGAAGAAGATGGTTGAGAAAGTGGAAACCAGGTTGGGAATCTTGTTTGCGATACCGTAAATACCGGCCGCACTTTCACCAACCAGACCCTCGGGTCCCGGCATGTAACGGATAAAGATTCTGTCGGAAAAGCCTGTGATGGTCCAGAGAAGCGTTGAGGGAATCAGGGGGATTGCAAAGCCCAGCATCATGCGTGTGAGCTTTTCGTCCAGTGCTTTGAAGTTTACAAAGCGTCGCAGACCTGCCACAAACCACAGGAAAATTGCCGATAAAAAGTCTGAACAGATAACCGACAGCAGGAAACCTGTTACACCCATATTTAAGCCTGCAATGAAGATTACATTGAAGATGAATAGGGTGAGAGTTGCCAGAATGCCGTCAACGGCAAAGAGTTTCAGAAGTCCCCTTGCACGTACAAACTGGGAGTTTATTGAGCGTGCCGCTGATGTACATACGTAAACGATAAGCAGCCAGGTGTAACCGTCCATAAACTGTAACGTTGACAGGATAGGGGAGATGGCAAGAAGAAGCAGCATACCGTAGCCTGTAACCGCTATTGCCGAGGTATAGACCTTTACGTTGTCATACTTCTTGTCAATGCCGAAACGTATTATAGCCTCGGTCATGGAGAAGGTTACAAGAGGAATCAGGAAGTGGGCTGTGATTTCCAGAAGCTCCTTGGTACTGTTATCTGCGGAGGAAATGTTTGCAGTGTACAGGGTTGTAAGAAATACTAGGAGAATCTTTGAGCCGAATGAACCCACTGCAAATATAATAGTGTTCGAGGCAAGTTGTTTGTATTTATTCATATTACCATCCTTTGCGTATAAGTATAATTATTTTAATTATACCATATTATTCCGGAAAATAAAATCCCTTTTTTAAAAAATATTTTTTATTTTACTATAGCTCTTTCATGGTTAAGTGCAACAATAAAATTCAACTTTTTTTGTTTATGCATACAAATCGAATTTTTTTCTGAAAAAATGCAACATTTTAGGATGTTCGATTGTATATAAAGTGAAGGGACTTTTAGACGAGGCGCAGAAACGCCTCGCATGAGTACGGAATATATGCATTCTTTCGCTGTTAACCGACTTGCTTATCATGAGACGCAGAAGGGAAACGGTCTGAGGGAACAGATCGAGCCGATTGATAACCTGCATACTCAATAAGGGCGATACGGGACGCCGTATCGGAGTGGCAGAGAAAGAAAGTTCTCGGTAGAAGAATGTATGTATTCTAAAGAAGGGAAATGTACCGCGAGGCACTGATGAGTGAATTCCTCATGGATGTTGCGGTCTGTGGGTGCTTCTGAAAGACAGAAACCCGAATGAGGAATGACGTTGACCGATAAATACGGTTATGCATGGTTTGTTTACAGTAAGTCCATAAAATCGCCTAAAAAATATAGTACACTAAAATTAGCTATACCCTAAAATAAGTTGTACAAATTTGCGGCGAAGGAGGAATCTATATGCTGCATAAGGGCACGTTTACGGACGATGACATTCAGCGAGTGTACCGGCAGCATGTAGACGCTGTATATAGAGTATGCTATGGATTTATGAAAAACAATGCGGATGCCGAGGACGCAGTGCAGGAGACATTTTTGAAGTTTCTGCAAAGCGGAGACAAACAGGATTTTGAGAACGAACAGCATGAAAGAGCGTGGCTGATAGTTACAGCCTCAAACATATGCAAGAATAACCTCAAAAGCTGGACTCGGCAAAAGCGTAAGGAAGTCGAAGATATGGGCGAATTGCCTGAGGCGACAGAGGACGACAGGGAAACAAATCCGGTTCTTGAAGCGGTTATGGGACTTCCTGAGAAATATAAAGCGGTAATATACTTTTATTATTATGAGGAGTATTCCACCGCAGAAATAGCTAAGGCGCTTGGAAAAAAAGAGTCAACCGTAAGGTCGCTTCTCAGGCGCGGAAGAGCTGCACTTGAAAAGAAATTGGGTGGTGAAGCAGATGATGAATGATGAAATCAAAAGGGCGTTTGAAGAAATTACACTCGGTGATGAACCCCGTGAGCGTATGCTCAAAGAAATTATGGCACAGTCCACAGCGATGAGACAGGACGCATCTGCTAAGCGTGAAACCATACCCTGGTATGTACGCTTTAAAGCACCTATGGGCTTCTGCGGCGCAGCAATGGCTTGTGCACTGATGTTTACTATTGCGGTATCCAATCCCGCAGTGGTATCCAATAACAATGATCGTCAGCAGATTGTGGCAACACAGCCTGTGACTATAACAACAACTGCACCCGCTGTTAAAACGGCTTCGTCTGGATCCTCAAAGACAGAGTTTGCAGCAGTGCAGACTACAGCTTCATCCAGAACAACAGAAGCTGTTTCCAAGACAATAACAGTTACTGAAGCTACCACTACTGTATCAACAGCTGAAACGGTAATATCTCCTACAGTAAAACCTGTTGTCTCCTCACTTACAACGACAGGCGCATCCGCAGAGCTGATTACAACTGCAACAGTAACTGAGGTGACAACTCAGGCGGTTTCCTCAACCGCCACTGAGGTCACAACAATCGGTACAACGTTTCCAAGCCTTTACGGAAATTATTTTGATTTCAATAACGTAACATGGGCAGGCAGAAGCTATGCTACCGACTACGTTGAAACTGATTATGCTGTGCTTGCCGATTGTATCGGTTCAGGCGTAGCAACAGGTGATAAAGCGATGGGTTCCTACACCATCCTGCTTTACCGACTTGAGGGCGTACCTGTGGAAAACGGCTTTGCTGTGCAGTATGCAGGTCAGACAGCGTACTACATTTTTTATAGTGTAGAATAATTCAACAGGACAGTCGCTTTTGCGGCTGTTCTTTTTTTGTTGAAAAATGCGGTAGAAAGCGTAATTTATTTTTTGCTAGGTTTTCACATTAAGCCCTTGACACCCTCACCTCACTTTGCTATAATATTTTTATGTGTATAAAAGTACATTTAGTGCTAAGCAGGGTAGGTGACAGAGATGCAAAGTACGATGCAACGCAGTGATTCCAATAAAAGAATATTTTCACTTATAGCAGCAGCGGTTCTGCTTGTAGGGCTGGTTGCAGCATTCGGCTATGTGTGGTACGAGTGCTATGGCAACACAATCATGTCGCCCTTTTACCGCCGCGGCAATTGGGTTATGCTTGCGATATACGCAGTGCTGATTATGGTTTTCAGCAGTGTTTTCGGTGGATTGAGAGCGGGCTATCTGAAACGTACAGACACCTTCTATGCTCAGACGTTGTCGATGGTGTGCGTGAATATTGTGACTTACTTCCAGATAAGCCTTATAGCCCGTGACTTCGCACGGGTATTTCCTATGGTGACACTTACGGTTATAGATATAGTTGCGCTGCCCATATGGATTTTTGCCACCAATAAAATCTACTTCTCACTTTTTCCCGCACGAAAGCTGGTTATAATATACGGTGACAGTCATGCGGCAGAGCTTGTTACTAAAATGAGCAGAAGAGTTGATAAGTATATGATATGCGAGTCGGTAAGTGCTGATAGGTCATGGGAAGAAATAGTTGAAGCTATCGGTAAATACGAGGGAGTAATACTCTGTGAGATGCCGGGACGGCTTCGCAATGACATCTTGAAATACTGCTTTGGCGGGAAAATCCGTGTTTATGTTGCACCGAAAATTTCAGATATCATAATAAGAGGTGCGGAGGAGATAAGGCTCTTTGACACACCGTTACTTCTGTGCAGAAATAAGGGCTTGTCCCCTGAGCAGAGGATGGTGAAAAGACTTTTTGATTTGGTCTTTGCACTTATTATAGGTATCGTAGCACTTCCCTTTGCTCTTGTGATTGCAATATGTATCAAGGCAGAGGATGGCGGTCCCGTACTTTACAAGCAGCAGCGGCTTACTTTGGACGACAAGGTTTTCAATGTGTATAAGTTTCGCAGTATGGTACAGAATGCTGAGAAGCACGGCCCTCAGCTTGCAACTGAGGATGATGACCGTATAACCAGGGTGGGACGTTTTCTAAGAAAGTGTCGTCTTGACGAGATACCCCAGATACTAAACATCTTGAAAGGCGATATGTCTGTAGTGGGACCAAGACCGGAACGTCCTGAGCTTGCCCATGAGTATGAGCGGGATATGCCGGAGTTTGACTTCCGCCTGAGAGTGAAAGCGGGACTTACAGGCTATGCCCAGGTTACGGGGCTGTATGACACCACCCCCTATGACAAGCTTAAAATGGATTTGATGTATATTGAGCAGTATTCACTGCTGCTTGATTTGCGCATAATTATGATGACAATAAAAACGGTTATTTTTCCCGGCGAAAGCAACGAGGAAACGAGAAACCATGAGCTGCTTTCTTCCCCCGGAAACGATGGCAGCGAGGAAAAAAGAGGTTAAAAGAAGATATGAGAATTACAGCAGTTATTATGGCAGGCGGAAAGGGCGAGCGATTCTGGCCCAGAAGCCGTGTGAACACACCTAAGCAGTTTCTGTCTCTTACAGCAGACGGAGAAACAATGATTCGTAAAACAGTAAACCGTCTACTGCCTGTTGCGGAAGCCGAGGACATCTTTATTGTAACAAATGCCCTCTATGCCGACCTTGCAGCGGAGCAATTGCCCGAAATTCCCAAGGAGAACATCATCCTTGAACCTTGTGGAAGAAACACAGCTCCCTGTATTTCACTGGCGGCAGCGATTATCGAGAAGAAGTACGGCGGCGAGGCTATGATGCTGGTACTGCCCTCTGACCATCTTATCCGCTATGAGGATATGTATGCGGATACTCTTAGACAGGCTATTGCCGTTGCAGAAACAGGAGAGCGTCTGGTAACCATTGGTATAACACCAACCTATCCTGAAACAGGCTACGGATATATAAATTTTGAGCGGGACAGTACTCTGGGTATGCATGGTGTATACCAGGTAAACCGATTTGTGGAGAAGCCCGACCTTGATACTGCCAAGGAGTATCTTGCTTCACGCCGTTACCTTTGGAACAGCGGTATGTTTGTATGGAAAACAAGTACTATCCTTAAAAATATGGAAGAACTTATGCCTGAGGTTTACAGCGGCACAGTTCAGATTGCATCAAAGTACGGCACAGAAGAATTTGACGTTGCTCTTGAAGAAAACTACGAAAAGCTACCTTCTGAGTCCGTTGACTTCGGAATTATGGAAAAGGCAGATGAGATATACACCATCCCCGGAAGCTTTGGCTGGGACGATGTTGGAAGTTGGCTTGCGGTTGAGCGTATCAATCCGGTAAACGAGTACGGCAATTACGTTGAGGGTGACGTTATCACAATCGGTACTGAGCACAGCACCATTTGCGGTGGTAAGCGTCTTATTGCTGCGGTAGGCGTGGAGGATATAATAGTAGTGGATACGGACGATGCTCTTCTCATTTGTGACAAGTCCCATTCCCAGGATGTTAAAAAGGTAATTGAAAACCTTAAAATATGCAATCGTACAGCATTATTATAATAATATAAGCTGTTTCAATAGAAAGGAAAGAAATATTATGGCTAAACATGCACTTATCACAGGTATCACAGGACAGGACGGCTCTTATCTCGCAGAGCTGCTTCTTGAAAAGGGCTATGAGGTTTACGGTATCATGCGCCGTAAGAGCGTTGTTGACTATGGCAACGTAGAACATCTTAAAGATAAGATTCACTTTATCTATGCTGATATGACTGACGAGATTTCTCTTATTACAGCAATGCGCATTTCACAGGCTGACGAGGTATACAACCTTGCGGCACAGTCTTTCGTTGCAACAAGTTGGGAACAGCCCATTGCAACTGCTGAAATTGATGCTATGGGTGTTACAAAGATGCTGGAGGCAATTCGTATTGTTAAGCCTGAGGCACGTTTTTATCAGGCTTCTACCTCCGAGATGTTCGGTTTGGTACAGGAGATGCCTCAGACTGAAAAGACACCGTTCTATCCCAGAAGTCCCTATGGCGTAGCTAAACTCTACGGTCACTGGATTACCAAAAACTACCGTGAGAGCTACGGATTATATGCATGCTCAGGTATTCTTTTCAACCATGAGTCTGAGAGAAGAGGTCTTGAGTTTGTAACAAGAAAGATTACTGACGCTGTAGCTAAAATCAGCAGGGGACTTCAGGAATACGTAGAGTTGGGCAACATGGATTCAAAGCGTGACTGGGGTCATTCCAAGGACTATGTCAAGGCAATGTGGCTAATGTTACAGCAGGACGCACCCGATGACTATGTAATCGCAACAGGCGAAACCAGAACAGTACGTGAATTCGTAGAGATTGCTTTCTCGCACGTTGGCATTGACATTGAATGGCAGGGCGAGGGCGTAAATGAAATCGGTATCAACAAGGCAAATGGCAATACTGTAGTCAAAGTAAACCCCAAGTTCTTCCGTCCTGCTGAGGTAGACGTACTTTTGGGCAATCCTGCAAAGGCAGAAGCAGTCCTCGGTTGGAAGAGAGAAATTTCCTTCTCACAGCTAGTTGAGAGAATGGTTAAGAACGATGTTGAGCTGTTAAGCAAGTAAAAAGTTTGTGTAGAATAATTGAGCGAAGCTATCCGGCGGCATCGCAGGATACTAATGCACTTTGTGTGATTAAAATTCGTGCATCAAAGAAGCACACAACAACTAACCACTGTCAACTATAAAGGAAGTGATCCCATGAACATCGCCTTCGATGCTCTGCCCCTTATCAGTGAGCGCATGACCGGTATCGGCTACTGCCAGGCAGGTCAGATAAAAGCCCTTATGGCTCTTCATCCTGAGGATAAATATATCATGCAGTTCTTCGCAACAGGTGATGGTGGCGATAAACGTAAACGCCTTGACTCCTACAAAGCAGCAGGAGCGGAAATCCGTCAGGGCAGGTGCTCCGGCTATCTATATCGTCTCCTGTCAAACTTCTTCCCCATCCCCTATAACGCCTTTTTCGGCAGGGATGCGGAGGTGACTCACTTCTTCAACTATATTGTCCCGCCAAAGGTAAGCGGCAAGGCTATTGTTACTGTTCATGATATGGTCTATAAAGCCTTTCCCGAAACGGTAAGGGGACGCACACGTTATATGCTTGAAACAGGTCTTAGACGCTCTATGAAGCGGGCTGACCTTATTGTCACTGATTCGGAGTTTTCTAAAAGTGAGATTATAAAGTATTTTCCTGAGCATGGTGAGAAGCTGAGAGTTGTACCCTGCGGCGTTGACCGTTCCCGTTTTCACCCTGAGGGAAACCAGAATCGTATTGAGAAAACCAAAGAACAGCTTGGTATTGACCGTGAATACTTTCTCTATCTGGGTACGCTTGAACCCAGAAAGAATCTTCGCCGACTTGTTATAGCTTACAATGAATTTCGCAAGGGTAAGTCTGACTATCCCATGTTGGTTTTAGCAGGCGGTAAGGGCTGGCTTAATGAGGAACTTGTCCGTACCATAAAGGAGCTTAACATTGGAGAGGATATAAAGGAACTTTCCTATGTGCCTGAGGAGCATCTTTGCAGCCTTATGTCAGGCGCACTGGCGTTTGTCTTTCCTTCTATTTACGAGGGCTTCGGTATGCCACCGTTGGAAGCTATGGCATGTGGTGTGCCGGTGCTTACAGCCCATGCAGCCTCACTTCCAGAGGTGGTAGGGGACAGTGCCCTTATATGCGATCCCTACAGTCCGCCTCAGATGACCGACTGTCTTGATCGGCTATACCGTGACGGCAATATGAGACGGGAGCTTAGTGCGGCGGGTCTTAAACGTGCGACGATGTTCTCCTGGGAAAATGCAGCAGCCACCCTCTATGACGTGTACAAGGAGGTTTTGAATGGCTGACAGAATCCGTGTACTTCAGGTAAATAAAGCCTACTACCCCCATATCGGCGGCATTGAAAGCCTTGTGAAAACCTACGCAGAGGAGCTTCCAAAGCAGGGTGACATAGATATGCAGGTGCTTGTCTGCATGGATAAGGGGAAAACCACTATTGATACAGTTGATGGTATAAAAGTTGTACGAGCGGGCAGTCTTGGAACATACTTTTCATGTCCGCTGTCCTTTTCCTTTTTCAGACTCTTTCGTAAAATGTCGAAAAGCGCTGATGTGATAATTTTCCATATGCCCTTCCCGCTGGGAGATTTAGCCTGTCTGTTGTCAGGTTATAAGGGCAAGGCTATGCTTATGTGGCACAGCGATGTGGTAAAGCAGAAGAAGCTGCTCTTTTTCTATAAGCCTATCCTGAAACGCTTTTTAAAGCGGGCGGACGTTATAACAGCCGCCACGGAAAATCACATTAAAAGTTCGCCATTTTTAAGTGAAAACAAGGAGAAGTGCGTGGTAGTGCCTTACGGCATAAATACCACGAAATACAGAAACGCCTCCGTGCAGCCTATTCTCACAGAAAAGCTCTGTGATAAAAAGGCTGTGAAGGTCTTTTTTGCAGGACGCCTTGTTTACTATAAAGGTGCGGATGTACTCCTTGATGCATTTGAAAAGACACAGGATTGCGAGCTTTTTATTGCAGGTACCGGTGCCCTTGAGGAAGAACTTCGCCTGAAAGCTCAAAAATCAGGTAAGGCGGTACATTTCCTCGGCAGGCTTACTGATGATGAGATGAAATCATCATTTTCTGACTGTGATATTTTCGTGCTGCCATCTGTTGCAAACAGTGAAGCATTTGGCATAGTGCAGCTTGAAGCCATGGTCTACGGGAAGCCTGTTATAAATACCGCTCTTCCTACAGGCGTACCACTGGTAAGTATTGACGGTGAAACGGGTTTCACTGTTCCGCCGGGAGACTCAGACGCTCTTGCGAGGGCAATAAACATCCTTGTCCGGAATCCGCAGCTTCGGGCTGAATATGGCAAAGCCGCTAAAGCTCGGGTAGAAGAACACTTTGATGAGAAAAAGGTGTTGAGTGAAATATATAAGCTGCTGAAATAAATTTTGACAGAAAGGCGGTATGAGCATGACAGCTCTTATAATAGGTGCAGCCGGGTTTGTAGGCGGTTACCTTGCAAGGCATCTGCGGGATGACCTTTCCTGGGACGTTTCCCTCACAAAGCTTTCCTCTGAAAGCATAAAAGGTGACTACAAAACCTATGATCTCGATATTCTGGACGAAGAGAGCATAACCGCCCTTCTTCTTGATGTAAAGCCACAGGTTATCTTTCATCTGGCGGCACAAAGTTCTGTTGCAGTCTCATGGAAGAAACCCCGCCTTACTGCGGCGATAAATATTGAGGGCTGTATAAATCTCCTTGAATCAGTACGAGGTATAGAAAACTATAACCCAAAAATTTTGCTTATAGGCTCAGGCGAGGAGTATGGCTACCTGCCAAAAGGCGTTTCCCTTGTGTCGGAAACCACCCCCATAAATCCGGGTAATCCCTACGCCGCCACTAAAGCTGCACAGAATATGTTCGGTACACTTTATGCCAAAAGCTGTAATATGGATATAGTCATGGTTCGTGCTTTCAATCATATCGGCAGGGGACAGCTTCCTCAGTTTGTGGCAGCGGACTTTTGCAGACAAGCGGCAGAGATAAAGGCAGGACTCAGAGAAAATATAATCCGCACAGGCAATCTCTCCGCAAAGCGTGATTTCACTGATGTACGTGATATAGTCAGAGCCTATGGTCTCCTTGCTATTCACGGTAAAGCAGGTGAAACCTACAACGCAGGCAGCGGTATGAGTATATCAATTCAGGAGCTTCTTGATATGATTATAGAGATAAGCGGCTGTGATATACGCCATGAAACCGACCCCGAAAGAATGCGTCCATCGGATATACCCGAGATATGTGCGGATATTTCAAAGCTTACAGCCGATACAGGCTGGAAGCCTAAAATCCCGCTCAGAGTTACACTTTCGGAGATGATAGAGCATAGTCTTGATAATATAGAACGATAAAGAGATAGAGAGGAACAGCATCATGCAGACTGAAAAGAAGGAAGAACGTGTCATAATTGAAACTTACTCCGATGAGCTTATGCGGGTAACATCCAACCCAGCGATGGTCTTTGTACATAAGTTCGGACAGCGTCAGAATGCCTACAACCGCAATATGGAAACCCGTATGCAGGCTGTACAGTCGGTGTGCCGTAGATTTCAGGGAGAGCTTAACTCGCTCAGAGAAGAGAACGACACCCTGAGAGCAGAGTTGGAGCTGGAGAGAAACCGTAGCCGTGAGCTTTTTGAACGTCAGGCGCAGGATATGATTGTTATAAAGAAGGTTGTACAGGATTTGAGGCTTCGTACCAAGCTTGACAGCAACGCTTGTGAGCGTCATGAGCTGATTATAAAAGAGCTTGAAGAGAAGATTGCGCAGTTGGAAAAGGCTCTTGACGCAAAGAAGTCTGCATCACCTGAGACTGAAAACGAATAATTACTCTATGCCGATGGTTCAATACATCGGCATTTTTTATGAAAATCAGGTGAAACATGAACAAATCATTTGACAAAGATTGATAGGTGTGGTACAATATTATTGTAGACACTGTATATGTGTAAGCTGATTGTAACTTTTTGTAATTGTTTTGTAGCTTTATTCTTGACAGGTAAGGAAAAATAGGGTATAATAGAGGTAACAAGCAAAGGGAGGTAATTATCATGGGTATATTTACAAGAATTGGTGACTTATTCAAGGCTAACATAAATGATATGATTGACAAGGCAGAAGACCCTGAGAAGATGGTCAAGCAGATAATTATAGACTTGCAGAAGAATGTACGTCAGGCAACAGAGGCTCTGGGCAAGGCAATGGCAAGCCAGCGAGTGGCAGAGAGACAGCACGAGCAGGCAGTCAAAACTGCGGCAAGTTGGGAATCAAAGGCGAAGGTAGCTCTTGCCGCCGGCGATACTGACATGGCAAAGAAGGCTCTTAATTATAAGGTAAAGGCTGATGAGGATGTTGAAAAGACAGCTCAGATGCTGGTACAGATTACAACACAGACTGATGCTATTCGTGAGCAGACTGAAACTCTGAAGTCCAAGTTGGAAGAGGCAAAGAGCAGACAGGCAATGCTTATAGCAAGAGCACAGATGGCAGAGACTCAGAAGAATATTGCAAAGTCGATGGGTGGCATAGACTCATCCTCAGCCCTTGACAAGCTGAGCAGAATGGAAGAAAAAGTAGAGATGGAGGAAGCTGAGGCATCTGCATTTGCAGAGCTTGCAGGTGGAAGCAGTGATGTAAAGAGCTTTGAGGAGCTGGAAAATGATGCTAAGGTAGATGCAGAGCTTCAGAGACTCATGGCAGAGATGAACGGTGCTACAGCGGTTGACGAAGGAGCAGTGCAGGCTGAGGGAGGCGTTCTTTAATGGATTTCAAGACAACAGGCGGACTGAGTAATATGTCCTTACTGCTGGCGATAATTGCGGTACTGGCTAGCCTTGGCTTTTTTATGTGCAAGGCATTGGAGAAGAGGGCATATGAACAAAAATGGAGCGAATACGACGAGTGCGGACTTGTCTGAGCCTTTGATGTGAAAATCAGCAGACTGCCGTAATAGCGGCGGTCTGCTTTGTTTTAATATATACACCCACCACATGACCCCGAAAGGAGACTAAATGAACAAAGTAGAAAACCTGACAGCGTTTAAAAAGTTGGACGAAATTATGTCCCAGTACGAAAAAAATTCTCAGAAGGCAGCAACTCTTGCACAGGAGTATGCTCCCAATTACCAGATTCCCACCGATCTGTACACAAAGTATGACGTAAAGCGTGGCCTCCGTGATCTTGACGGTAAGGGCGTTGTTGCAGGTCTTACCACTATAAGCCAGGTAAGCGCAAGCCGTGAGGAAAACGGCGTCAGAGTGCCTGCCGAGGGCAAGCTTTTTTACCGTGGTATTTCAATTCAGGATCTGGTAAGCGGCTTCGCTTCAAAGAATCGTTTCGGATTTGAAGAGGTAGTATATCTGCTTCTTACAGGCGAACTGCCCACAGAAGCTCAGCTTCGTGATTTCCGTGAAATTATCGCCGACTACCAGCTTCTTCCCGAGAAGTTTAAGAGCGGTGTTATTATGAAGATGCCGGGAGATAATATCATGAGCATGATGGAGAAGTGCGTTCTCTCTCTCCATGCAATTGACCCAAATCCCGACGATACATCCATTGAAAACGTTATGCGCCAGAGTCTTGAGCTTATTGCACGCTTTCCTTCTATGGCTGTATATAGCTATCAGGCTGCACAGTACTTCCGCCAGGGTGCGAGTATGGTTTTTAACCGTCCTGACCCATCTAAAACCATTGCCGAAAACTTCCTGGTAATGCTTCGTCCTGATGGTCAGTATACAGAGCTTGAAGCTCGTATACTTGACCTTGCACTGGTGCTTCATGCTGAACATGGCGGCGGTAATAACTCTGCTTTCACAGTTCATGTTGTAACTTCATCCGGCACAGATACCTACTCTGCAATTGCAGCAGCTCTGGGCTCATTGAAGGGTCCCAAGCACGGCGGTGCAAATCTGAAGGTTATGGAGATGTTTGATGATTTGAAGGCACATGTTTCCAACTGGAAGGACGAGGACACTCTGAGAGAATATCTCCGTGATCTGCTTGACAAGAAGGGCTTCGACAAATCAGGTCTTATCTACGGTATGGGTCACGCTATCTACTCTATCTCCGATCCTCGTGCAGTTCTGCTTAAATCCTACGCAGAAAAGCTTTCCATCGAAAAGGACTGCCACGATGAGTTCCAACTCTATGCGGATGTTGAACGAATCGCAACGGAGCTTATCACCGAAAAGAGAAAAATCTATAAGGGCGTATGTGCAAACGTTGACCTGTACAGTGGCTTTGTTTATAAGATGTTGGGAATTCCCACACAGCTCTATACACCGCTCTTTGCTATTGCACGTATTGCAGGTTGGTCTGCACACCGAATTGAAGAGCTTATCAATGTAAATAAAATCATTCGTCCTGCATACTCTCCAGTGCGTGAACCGAGAGACTATGTTCCAATGGATGAGCGATGAAGATATACGCCTGTTTTTTTCGGGAAGGTGACAAGGCTTTTCAGCATGAAACCGCCCACAGGCTCCTGCAATTTGCTCTTAGATGTGAGTATGGCATAGAGGAATACGTTCTCACCGAGAACAGTCATGGTAAGCCTTTTTTAGAGTCGCACCCGGAGGTGAAGTTTAACCTTTCCCATTGCAAGGGACTTGCGGTCTGCGCTTTGTCGGATAGTACCGTAGGAGCTGACTGTGAGCCTGTCCGTAAACTGCGTCCGGGTGTTGTAAGGCGGGTTTGTGCTCAAGCTGAGACAGAGGAGCTATTGATAGCGGTGGATAAGGATCTACATTTTACACGTCTATGGACGCTTAAAGAGTGTTTTGTCAAGGCAGTAGGCAGAGGGGTATCCTATCCCATGAAGAATGCAGCATTTTCCCTTGACGGCGGTATTTCCACCAACGTTACAGGCTGTACATTCTATCAGTATGTGATAGGTGACAGTTGGGTGATTTCTGCTTGCACCGGTGAAAACAACAGTCAGTGTGAACTGTTTATAACCGGTACTGAATCAATATAGTATAAAAAGAGGCTGCTGTATTAAGTAGCCTCTCAATTTTTTACAGCCTTGCATAAAAAAACCGCAGCCGAAGCTGCGGTTTTTTATAGATTGGTTATTCCTCGTTCTTAGCGGGAGTTCCCTCCTGCTTAGGTTCAGGTTTTACCTCTTTTTTATTCTGAGCCTTTTTGAAAGCTGTTTTTGCAGCAGCTTCAGCTTTAAGCTCAGATTCCAGAGGAATGGAAATCAGTGCGCCACCCCATGCTTCTGCCGTAGCATGACGTGCTTTGATTTCGGCGATGAGAATTTTGTTTTCTCTGCGGTCTTTGCGATAGAACATTACAAGGAGTACAATTGCAATAATAACAAGGATAACGCCTGTGTACCAACCGGGTGATACATAGTGGAATTCAACGGTATGTTCACCGGGTTCAAGCTCTACGCCAACAAACGCCTTGATAACTTCGGTTGGCTCTACACGCTTACCGTCAACAGTGACTCTCCATGTTCCTTCCCAAGGAAGCTTTAAGAAGGACTGTTCCAGAGAAGTACCTGTTTCTTCCCAGGGAATAGATGTCATGAGAATCTGACCCTCAGATGCGGTTACAGTACCCTTGATATAGTTATCGTCATACTCTTCAATCTGGAGTTGATTTTCCTTCAGGATGTCAATATCCTGCTGGAACTTATCCTCGTTGAAGCTGTAGAAGAAGAAGTCACGAACGATTGTATATTCGTTTGCAACAGTAACTCTCAGAGAGAGTTTCTGACCGGGCTCAAAGCTGCCCAGGCGCATTGCGGTGTAGTTGTCACCCTCAAAGTATGCACTGAAGAAGCCATAATCGCCGTGATCGGTGTAATCGTACATCTGGTCAACCTCGTTCCACTCACCCAGCCACAGGTTTACAGACTTCTGGTTTTCAGTCTTGAAGTAAATGTAGATGGGGTTTTCGTCGGGAGCTACGAAGTTGAAGTCCATGGTAGGATCGCCATCGCCTGCTGTATAGAGCTTTAGGCGATTTTCCACGTTATAATCGGAAACTGTGATGTTGCTGATGATAGGGTCGTCAACTGTAATTGGAGTATAGTACTCAGCATTACCGGTGATGACGCCTGTTGTAGGATCAAACTCTGTCTGACCTGCCAATGTACTCATGAATACGTTCTGGCTGTTGAAAGGGTTATCATTGCCCAGGTGGTCAATTTTCAGAATGTCCTCGCTTGCCATATAACCGATAGACAGAGCGTTGGGGTTTTCGTAAATTTTAACAGTCTGCTGAACGCCGTTGTGGTTTGTGTAGGTGTAACCATCGTTGATGGGAGTATAGTTATCGTTCAGGTAGTGCTTGTTGGTAGCGTCCTGACCCAGAGCAGCTTCCTGGTTGAGAACGTACTTTATGCCCAGGAGTGAGTCAGCCAGGTCGGAGTTACCGTTGTAGCGTGTGTAGTAGCTGTGTGTGCAGTAGCCCATTGTCTCAATGAAGTTGATAATCTTTGTGTTCATTACAGATGATGAATGGGAGATACCGCGGAGACCCAGAGCGTCGTTGTCGTTTACGCAACGCCAGTAAGTCTTTTCTGCACGGTAGAGACCGTCGTCATACTCTTCCAGAGCGTCAACGATAGCACGTCCGTTCTGGATGAAGTTATTGTAGTAGTCGCCGCCGGAGTATGCTACTTCCTCATGAATCTTCTGCATGGAATCAGTAGCGTTATATACAGCCTCACCGCAAACGAAAAGGAGCATGGAAGCTGTGATAGCAGTGTTCATAGCTCTTGTTCTGCCGGACTTGCCGTTATTGAGGACGTAAATGAGTACCAGGTGTATCAGCATGAATATAACTGCAACCCAGATGCTTTTCTTCAGGTCGATGTGATCGTAGTTGATTCTTACCATAAAGAGCATGCCGATAAGGATTACAACGAACTGTGCAGCCAACTTGTTGATGGTAACGCCCTTCAGGTTCTTGAATGCAACAGCTGCCATGTTCAGAAGAACGAAAGACAGCAGGAAAGAGTAACGGAAGGGAAGCCAGTTAGGATCCTGACCACCGTGCCACATCATATCAATAGGTTTGATGTACATACTGATTACCATTACGAGAACCATGAATGTGTAGCCGAACTTCTTCTTAGTGGAGATTTCCTTGTTGATGTAGAAGAGAGGCAACAGGAAGAGAGTCAGTGTGCCGCAGTAGATTTCAGGGCTGCCCTGAACATTGACTGAGTCATACTGAGCGGGCAGGAGCTGAGCCATAATATCTATAAGCTCGAACTTTGTCTGGAAGCTGTAGTCCGGCTCTGTAAAGTCGAACTTACCCTGCTGAAGAGCGAAGTAGACGGGCAGAATCATAGCTGCCGCCAGCATACCGCCTACAAGTGATGAATAGATAAATCTTACAGTAGCCTGCACCTTGCCCTGACCTTTAAGAGTTTTTGCGTCTGAGCCGAAGAAGGTGTAGAAGATAAAGTAGATCACGCAGAAGAAAGCAATCATGTAGCCGATGTAGAAGTTAGCTACGAACATCAGACCCAGAGGGATGATGTAGTTGATTCTGCGACCATCATCGATGAGATATTCCATACCTGCTATAATCAGCGGAATGAATACCAGACCGTCAATCCACATTGGGTCGATAAGCTGAATAACAGCATACGCCATCATAGCGTACATAGTTGAGAAAATGAGAGAGGACCACTGGTCAAGACCTCTGCGTCTGCGCATGAAGTAGCAGAATGTCACACCGCATGCACCTAGCTTGGCGAGCTGCATGATAAGCAGGCTTGTGACCATCATTTTCTGTGGAAGCAGGATTACCAACAGGGTAAAGGGGCTGGCAAGGTAGTAGCCGATGATACCCATAAAGTTACCCGACAAGTTACGTGACCAGTCGTAGAAGATGCTGCCGTCACCCCAAAAGGTGTCACGGATTGCTTCAAAGTAATAAACGTACTGTCCGTTAAGGTCGAGACACAAAACGGAGTGGTCTCCAAAGGGTGCTATACCAAAAATCGCATATGCAATGTATGTGAGCACAACGGGAATGAAAAACGCCAGAAAATAGAAACGCTTATCAAAGAACCAATGCTTCAGGCCGCCGGAAATGCCTGCTTTGGAGAAGTTGACTCTGGGTTTAATCAGAGCTGAGCCGGCTTTTGATGATGCTTTAGCCATTGTTACCTCCTGTAAACTTTTTCTGCCATATGGCATACGTCTGCCATACGGCAATACATATTGTCATTATATCATATTAAAAATTAACTTGCAAGTATTTTTTGAAAAAAGTGAAATTTTTTATTGACTTCTTTCTGCCCATATACTATAATTATATAAAAACAGAAGGATGTGAGAACTTGCAGTTTTTTTTATCAGCCATACCCGGTTCGGAATTGCCTGATTCGCCTGCGTTCAGGACGGCTTTTGTGATAGCGACCGTTATATATATTGCAGCAATGGCAGTGTTATTCGTACTTTTCACGAAAAGCCTTAAAAAGCTTCCCAAAACCACATTCAAAGAAAAGGACTCCGAAAATATCAGGAGCAGACAACATACTTCCCGTCAACCTGAATCAGAAAGAGATTCTGGTCAGTAAAGGTGGAGATTTCGCCGTCAGTGTCTGTACGGATGGTGTAGGTGATGAATTTGCCATCGGTGATGTGGCTGATGTAGTTTTCCTCTTCACTAAGCTCAGAGAGCATGTTATAGAGGTTTGCAAGGTCGGTACTTTCATCATCATCATTTGTGTAGAAGCTATTGATTTCAACCTCTTTGATTTCGTATGAGGATTCGCCGTCAGCGGAGAAGTTTGAACTCATATCAGCAACAAGAGCGTCCATACCCAGTAGGTCTTGGTAGATTGCTTCAAGAACAAAGTCGGTGTATAAATCGAGGGTGTACTCTTCGAGCAGTTCTTCGTCTCTTGTTTCAAGAGCAGTGAAAAAGCCTGACAGTGCAACAGCCTCATCCTGTGAAATAAAGCGTCGGTCGTAGGTTATGGGAACCTCGCCACTTTCTGTATCGGTAAGCATGGTTGCACCGTAGGGCAGGTCAGCTTCGACTACATCCTCGCCCTCCTTTTCACCACAGCCTGCAAGTGCTGTGCAAAGCATTGCAGCCGCCATTAACAGATACCATTTTTTCATAATAAGATAACATCCTTTCATAAGGCGTGCAGATTCGCCGCCCGAAAATTCTCTTACTAATGTAACATATTTTCATGTAATTGTCAATAAAATTGAGCCTTAAAACATGAAGTTTCCCGAAATTCTCACAAAGCCATAACCTTTCCCCAGAAATCAAAGTGCTGAGAAAAGCTTTTCTGCACTATTATAATATATAATAATATACAATAAGAAAGGCGGTCTGCTCTAATGAGTCTTAAAGCAGTTTTTTTACTGTACTTGAAAACTGTCGTTGATTTTTAAAAGCTGTTATGGTACAATATAAGAAAAAAGGAGGTATTTCTCATGACACAGTCCGAAAAAATGTTTCACCTTAAAGTTTCAGCTGAGGACATCGGAAAATATGTCTTTCTTCCCGGTGATCCTGCAAGAGCAGACTTTATTGCAAGTTATTTCGATGAGCCTCGTCTCATAGCCCGCAACCGTGAATACACCACCTGGACAGGTAAGCTCTGCGGAGTGCCGGTGAGTGTTGTTTCCACAGGAATTGGTGGTCCATCGGCGGCTATTGCCATGGAGGAACTTGTACAGTGCGGCGCACATACATTTATCCGTATAGGTACATGCGGCGGTATGCAGTCGGAAATTCCTGCGGGACAGTTGGTTATAGCCACGGGAGCTGTACGTATGGAGGGAACCTCTCACGAATATATGCCTGCTGCATTTCCTGCTGTAGCGGATTTCGGCATTGTAAGGGCACTTGACGATGCGGCAGGCAGACTGGAGATTCCCCATGTTATAGGTGTGGTGCAGTGCAAGGATTCATTTTATGGTCAGCACTCTCCTGAGCGCATGCCTGTAGGGGAGCGTCTTATAAGCGACTGGAACGCTTGGATAAAGGCAGGAGTTATCGCATCGGAAATGGAGTCAGCGGCACTCTTCGTAGTGGCAGCGGTTTTGGGTGTAAGGTGCGGTACCGTGCTCAATATGATATGGAATCAGGAGCGGGAAAAGAAGTACGGTCTTGAGACGACGCCAAAGCTTGATATGGATACGGCTATACGTACTGCGATTATGGCTATGGAGAGTATTATTGAGGAAATGTAAGAGTTCATGGAATCGAAGTGGAGGAGAGAATTATTGCGAAAGTAATGAAAAAAACGGCAGTTATAACATTGCTGTTTGCGGTATTGTTTTGTTTATTATATCAAGCTACTGTTAATAGTGTGATGTTGTCGCTTGCAATCACATTTGGAACAACTGCATATCATTTTATCATACGTCTGTTAGTTGGACATTTGTTTGCTTTAAAGATGACAAATCAAGCAGATTATACGAAAAAATGGTATCAAGTTAGTGAGATAGAGATGACATTATACCGGAAATTAAAAGTAAAAAAATGGAAAAATAAAATGCCTACATATAATGTGGATGTATTTGATGTTTCAAAACATAGTTGGGATGAAATCATTCAGGCAACATGTCTATCAGAATTGGTGCATGAAACGAATTTTGTTTTTAGTTTTCTGCCTATTGTTGAAGCTGTATGGTTTGGAACATTTGAAGTTTTTTTGATTACATCTGTGTTAGGTGCTATATTTGATTTGATGTTTGTGTTTATGCAGAGATTTAACCGCATGCGAATACTAAAAATGAGAAAAAATTTGTCATGGGAAACTTTAGAGATTGACTAAAAATCTGACAATTGACAGTCTAAACTTGGCAGTGCAGGATGTTTAATTGTTTTATCACACACATAAAAATCAACGCACACACCGAACATACGATGTGTGCGTTTTCTTTTATTAAGTCTTAGAAATCAACGTCGGTGTCATAGTAGCAACACTTCAGAAGCTTTTCCATTTCTTCCTGAGTAGGGATTCTAGGGTTAGAAGCTGTACATGCGTCTGCAATAGCATTTTCTGCGATAGAGGGAAGTCTTTCAAGGAACACATCCTCGGGTACAAAGCCCTGCTCGCAATAGTAGCTATCTGCACCGTAGTTCTTTATGCATTGAGGAATTTTTAAGTCGTCGTTCATCTTTCTGAGGCAAGCAATCAGAAGCTCTACCTTTTCATCGTCACTGCTGCCACCCAAACCCATGTAATCAGTAATTACACCGTATCTCTTCTTAGTTGCTTCATCTTTTGCGTTGAAAGCGATGACTTTGGGGAGATACATGGCATTAGCTGCACCATGAATGATATGTGCGCCGAAATCTTGGAATATAGCACCTGTCTTGTGAGCCATTGAATGTACGATACCCAGCAGTGCATTGGAGAAAGCCATACCCGCCAAACACTGAGCATTGTGCATTTTAGCACGAGATTCCATGTTACCGTTGTAGGAGGGGATAAGTTCCTTTTGAATCATTTCAATAGCGTGGATAGCCAGAGCGTCGGTGTAGTCGCAGTTTGCGGTTGAAACGTATGCTTCAATGGCGTGAGTCATAGCATCCATACCTGTATGTGCAACCAGCTTCTGAGGCATGGTTTCAGCCAACTCAGAATCGACGATTGCGATATCGGGTGTAATTTCAAAGTCAGCCAAAGGATACTTTATGCCCTTATCATAGTCGGTGATTACGGAGAAAGCCGTAACCTCTGTAGCAGTGCCTGATGTAGAGGGGATAGCGCAGAAATGAGCCTTTTTACGAAGCTTAGGTATACCGAATACCTTGCACATGTCCTCAAAGGTGCAATCAGGGTACTCGTATTTAATCCACATAGCCTTTGCAGCGTCAATAGGAGAACCGCCGCCCATAGCTACAATCCAGTCAGGCTGGAATTCAGCCATCTTTGCAGCGCCGTTCATAACAGTGGTAACAGAAGGGTCAGGTTCTACGCCCTCAATGAGCATGACTTCCATGCCTGCTTCTTTCAGGTAATCCTCAGCTTTCTGGAGAAAGCCGTTGCGCTTCATAGAGCCGCCGCCTACTACGATAACAGCCTTTGAACCCTTGAGTGTTTTGAGGGTTTCCAGTGAACCTTTGCCGTGATATAAGTCTCTTGGTAATGTAAATCTTGCCATGGTAATCTACCTCCGTTTAAAGTTTGTCTGGTTGTTTGTTTTATTTCATATGCTGAAAACTGCTATAAATTCCCAACATTATTCAAATAAAAGTATAGCACATATGCAAGAGGTTTGGGTGAATTTTGCATGAATCTTTTGTAACATGTGAGTAACCTGCGGATTTTCTTGTATTTTTATTATTTTACAATTAAAGGTCTTGACAATCAACTGCCACTGTGATATAATATTGAGGTCAGGTTGCTGACGATAGCAGTCGAGGCGTGGCTCAGTTTGGTAGAGCGCTGCGTTCGGGACGCAGAGGTCGTGGGTTCGA
>CAZQMA010000016.1:0-38178 GCA_964594275.1 uncultured Ruminococcus sp.
CGTTGGCTGGGTGGTATGATGACCAACTTCACAACAATCCAGAGAAGAATTAAGAGACTTGAGCAGCTCCACGAAATGGAGAATGATGGTACATTCAACCTTCTGCCTAAGAAGGAAGTTAGCAAGCTCCAGTTGGAAATTGAAAAGCTTGAAAAGTTCCTGGGTGGTATCAAGGATATGAAGAAGCTCCCTGGCGCACTGTTCATCGTTGATCCTCGCAAGGAGAGAATAGCTGTTGCAGAAGCTAAGAAGCTGAACATTCCGATTGTTGCTATTGTAGACACAAACTGCGATCCTGATGAAATCGACTATGTAATTCCCGGTAACGATGATGCTATCCGTGCAGTACGTCTTATTGCGGGCGTAATGGCTGATGCTATCATTGAGGGCAGACAGGGTTCTGATGCAACCGTTGAGGAAGCACCTGTAGAAGAAGTAGCTGAGGAAACTGTTGCTGAATAAGACTTTAAACCCGAATATGTGCGATTCATATTCGGGTTTTCCTGAATATTTATAAATTATAGGAGGAAAATAAAATGGCAATTTCTGCTAAAGACGTAAATGAACTGCGCAAGATGACAGGCGTAGGTATGATGGACTGCAAGAAGGCTCTGACTGAGACTGACGGCGATGTAGAGAAGGCAATTGAACTGCTTCGTGAAAAGGGTCTGGCAAGCCAGGCTAAGAAGGCTGACAGAGTTGCAGCTGAGGGTATGGTAGTTGCTAAGGTAAATGCTGATAACACCATTGGTGCGGTTGTAGAATTAAACTCCGAGACTGACTTTGTTGCTAACACCGATGAATTCAAGGCTTTTGTAAATACAGTTGCTGACACAATTATTGAACAGAATCCTGCTGACATTGAGGCTCTGAAGGCATGCACAATCGCAGGCGGCACAATGACTGTTGAGGAAGCTCTTCAGGAACTGTTCCTGAAGATTCGTGAGAATCTCCAGATTCGTCGTTTTGTACGTATGGAAGGTATCCTTGTTCCTTATATCCATGGCGGCGGCAAGATCGGCGTTATGGTTAAGGCTGAGGCTGACGTTGCTTCTGAAGGTGTTCTGACAGCTGCTAAGGACTGTGCACTCCAGGTTGCTGCTATGAATCCTCCTTACCTGAATAGAGAAGCTGTTCCTGCTAACGTTCTGGAGAACGAGAAGAAGATTATCTTGGCTCAGATGGCAGAGGATCCTAAGATGGCAAGCAAACCTGACCAGGTTAAGGAAAAGATTGCTGAAGGTAAGGTTGGCAAGTACTATTCTGAAAACTGCCTGCTTGAGCAGACATTCGTTAAGGACAGCTCAATGAACGTTACTCAGTATGTTGATAGCATTGCTAAGGGTGCTAAGATTGTTGAATTCGTACGTTTTGAGCGTGGCGAAGGCATTGAGAAGAGAGTAGACAACTTTGCTGATGAAATCGCAAGCATGATTAAGTAAATCAGTTCTTCTTTTTGATCCGCTCCAGTGTTAACTGGGGCGGATTTTTCATATAAGGATAAGCATTCAGGCTTAAAAATGAAAGAAATAACGGCTGTAAAGTGTAATACTAAAAAAACCTTTCTCTAAATAAAATTTTTAACGAAAAACTACTTTACATTCGTTTAAAAATAGTGTAAAATAGAATAAGCATGTAGTATACCTTGGTATATTGCAATTAGCGAGTGAATCCAAAACGAAAGGACGAACAAATTATGGAACTGAAATACAAACGTGTAGTTTTAAAGCTTAGCGGTGAGGCTCTTGCCGGAGAGAAAAAGACAGGTCTTGATTTTGATGTTATCAATAAGATCTGTGCAAGCATCAAGAAGTGTGTTGACGCGGGCGCACAGATTGGTATTGTTGTAGGTGGAGGAAACTTTTGGAGAGGTCGTTCTTCCGGTAGTATGGATCGTACACGTGCTGACCATATCGGTATGTTGGCTACTACAATGAATGCTCTTGCCGTTGCTGACTCATTGGAAGCTTTGGGTGTAGAGGTACGTGTACAGACAGCTATCTCCATGCAGGCTATCGCAGAGCCTTATATCCGCAATCGTGCAATACGTCATATGGATAAGGGCAGAGTTGTAATCTTTGGATGTGGTACAGGCAGTCCCTTCTTCTCAACAGATACAGCGGCTACTCTTCGTGCAGTTGAAATCGAAGCGGATATTCTTCTGAAGGCTACTCTTGTTGACGGCGTATATGACAAGGATCCTCACAAGTATTCTGACGCTGTTCGTTATGAAACAATCACATTCAGTGATGTACTGGGCAGTGCTCTTTCCGTTATGGACAGCACAGCGGCTTCCATGTGTCGAGATAATCAGATGCCTATGCTGGTATTTGATCTGTCTCGTCCCGATAACATTTATGACGCTATCATGGGCAAGCCTGTTGGTACCGTTGTTGCAGAGGACGAATAAGAACGTTTAATACTATAATATAATCTGAAAGGAATTTTTATCATGAAAACAGTTATGAAAGATACCGAAGCAAAAATGCAGAAGACTATTGACCGTCTTGACAAGGAGCTAGCTGCTATACGTGCAGGCAGAGCAAACCCTGCTGTACTTGACAAGGTAACAGTTGATTACTATGGTGCACCTACACCTATTCAGCAGATGGCTGCTGTTTCCGTTTCTGAGGCAAGAATTTTGGTTATCCAGCCTTGGGATATGTCCTCTCTGAAGGCAATAGAAAAGGCTATCTTGGCTTCTGATATCGGTATTACACCTACAAATGATGGTAAGGTACTTCGTCTGGCATTCCCTCAGCTCACTGAGGATAGACGTAAAGAACTTTGCAAGTCTATTAAGAAGTATGGCGAAGAGGCTAAGGTTGCTGTAAGAAATGTTCGTCGTGACGCCATGGATAAGTTGAAGGCTATGAAGAAAAATTCTGAGATTACCGAAGACGATGTAAAGAACGGTGAAAAGGACATTCAGAAGCTTACAGACCGTTTCTGTGATGATGCTGATAAGTCTGTAGCAGCAAAGGAAAAGGAAATAATGAGCATCTAAGGGAGGCGCAAAAGAATGGCTTTCCCATTTATAACGAAGAGTAGCCGGCAGGAGAAACAGGGTTTACCTGAGAATCTTCCTGTACACGTTGCATTTATCATGGACGGCAATGGCAGATGGGCTAAAAAGCGCGGTATGCCTAGAAAGATGGGACATCGTGAGGGTGCAAAAATCTTTCACGATATAACTCGTTACTGTCGCTCTATAGGTATAAAAAATGCTTCATTTTATGTTTTCTCAACTGAAAACTGGAAACGTCCTGATGAAGAGGTTGAAGCAATTATGAACCTCCTTTGGGAGTATCTTAATGACTGTGACGAATATCTGGAACAGGAAGTTCGTATGATATTTATTGGTGACAAGTCAAGACTTCCTGAGAGAATCCGTAATCGTATGCTTGAACTTGAAGAGGATTCAAAGAAGTATGACAAGATGAATCTTATCCTTGCTATCAATTACGGAGGACGTGATGAAATTACGTATGCATGCCGGCAGCTTGCTGAGAAGGCTCAGAAGGGTGAAATTGACCCTGCTTCTATCACTGAGGACATGATAAGCGACCATCTCTACACAAGAGAAATTCCTGATGTAGACCTTATGATTCGTCCCAGTGGTGAACTGCGACTTTCAAACTTCCTTATATGGCAGTGTGCTTATGCAGAGTACTACTTCACCGATGTTCTCTGGCCCGATTTTGCAAGAAGCGAACTTGATAAGGCACTTCGTGACTATGCAGGCAGAGGACGACGTTTCGGAGGTGTATGATTATGAAAACCCGTATAATTTCCGGTGCAGTTGCAGTAGTGCTTCTGATACTTGTACTGATTCTTAACCGTACATTTGTTTTCCCACTGTGTATCGGACTGGTTTCAGCTATGGCCATTCTGGAACTTTTCAAAGCTGATAAGTGTACAAAGTACGTTATATCATTGGTGGCAGCTTGTGGATGTGCTGTACTCACTCCATTTTTTGTATTTTTCGGACTGAGCGGATGGAGTACATTTATAAAGGTTTTGGCTGTTATGGTGATATTCTTTGACTTTGTAAAGAATCATAAGATGCGTACTTTTTATCAGACAGCTTATATTGTAGCTTCTACAGTACTGGTTACATATTCCATGAATCTTCTGGTATCTTTACTTCTCATGGGTGGAAAGTTTGGTGTTATGTATGTTATACTTGCACTTTGTGGTGCATGGATTTCTGATACAGGTGCCTATTTTGCAGGTACATTCTTTGGCAAGACAAAGCTCTGTCCTGAAATTAGCCCCAAGAAAACTGTTGAGGGTTTTGTAGGAGGCATTGCAGCAGATATCGTTGTAATGTTCCTTGTAAGTCTTATCTATGGAATGGTAGCAGGTGTACATGTGAATATTCTGTGGCTTGTTTTTACAGCGGCTCTTTGCTCTGTAGCAGGCGTTTTAGGAGACCTGTCCGCGTCTTTGATTAAGCGCCAGAGAGGTATCAAGGATTTTGGCAACATTATGCCTGGACACGGCGGTGTAATGGATAGATTTGACAGTGCACTTTTCACTGTTCCGACTTTCTTTGCATGCGCATGTGCTATTCCGATTTTTTATTTATGATAATACGTGACAACCCCTCGCAGAAAAAACTGCGAGGGGTATTGCCGCATTGAGAGAGGAGTTTTAAATTTGAGCAAACGTATTTCAATTTTAGGCTCAACAGGCTCTATAGGAACACAGGCTCTTGACGTTGTTGAAAAGCACGGCTTTTCTGTCTATGGTCTGGCAGCTCACAGTAACACTGAGTTACTTGAAAAGCAGGCGAGAAAGTTCGGTGCTACGGTAGTTTGCATATATTGCGATGAACTCTGTGATGACCTTAAAGAACGTCTTGCGGATACCGATATAAAGGTACTCTCCGGTATGGATGGTCTATGCGAAATAGCAGCGGATACTGAGGGTGCGGATATTCTGCTTAATTCAGTTGTTGGTATGGTGGGTCTGAAGCCTACTCTAGCAGCAATTGAAGCAGGAATGCCTATAGCACTTGCTAACAAGGAAACACTTGTTGCAGGCGGCAGTCTTGTCATGAAGGAAGCAGAGGAGAAGGGGGTACCAATTCTTCCGGTTGACAGTGAACATTCCGCAATTTTCCAGTGCCTTCAGGGTAATTCCAGGAAGCAATTGCATAAAATTATATTGACAGCTTCAGGTGGACCTTTCTACGGTAAAACCAAGACTGAGCTTGAAAATGTAGTTGCTGCTGACGCTTTAAAGCACCCTAACTGGGACATGGGCAGTAAAATCACCATTGACTCTGCAACGCTTATGAACAAGGGACTTGAGTTTATTGAGGCTAAGTGGCTTTTTGATGTTACACCTGAGCAGATTGAGGTTGTTGTACACCGTCAGAGTGTGGTACATTCTGCTGTTGAATATGATGACTACTCTGTAATTGCACAGATGGGCGTTCCCGATATGAAGATTCCCATTCAGTATGCACTGCTCTATCCTGACAGAATGTCATGTCCTACAGGTAGACTGTCTCTTACAGATTACGGCAGCCTGACATTTGCTAAACCTGACATGGCAACTTTCCGCTGTCTGGCTCTGGCTATTGAAGCTATACGCAGAGGCGGAAACGTTCCCGCTGTAATGAACGGTGCAAATGAGGTCGCAGTAGCGGCATTCTTAAAGGGCAAAATCAGCTTTCTCAGTATTGCAGAGCTTGTAGAAAATGCAATGAACACTGTTCCTTTCAAGGAAATAGAGTGTTTACAGGATGTTTTAGATGCAGATGCGGCAGCACGCACGGTAGCTTTGAGCATGATAAAATAGTTTTATTTTTTGGAAAGGGTAATTACTCGTATGTCAATCTGGACAATTCTTGCAGCTATACTTGTATTTGGTATCATAATTGCAATTCACGAATTCGGACACTTTATTGCTTCTAAGCTCAATGGCATCCAGGTGAATGAATTTGCAATCGGTATGGGACCTAAAATAATCAAATTTCGTAAAGGCGAAACACTCTACTCTCTCCGTCTCCTGCCAATAGGTGGATTCTGTTCTATGGAGGGTGAGGATACTGCAAGCAACAATCCCCGTGCCTATGAAAAGAAAAAAGTATGGCAAAGGATGATTGTTGTACTGGCAGGTGCTTTTATGAATATTGTGCTTGGACTTGTGCTTTTGCTTGTCACAACCTGTATGAACGATATTGTTCCTACAAGATATGTAAATTATCCTTTAACCGCAACCTGTAAAACCTATGGCTATAACATAGGCTGTTGGTCGCTTATGGCACTCGAGGGAGAGGTTTCTGTTTCAACGTCAGAGGAATGCGGTTTGATGCCTAATGACGAACTTTATTCCATAAATGGCTCATATATCTGGACGATTACCGACTTCAACTATAAGCTCCAGACTACGGACGAAAATGACTTTACCCTTAAAGTCATCCGTGATGGCGAAAAGATAACTCTTGAACACGTTAAATTTGAGCATAAGCTATCAGGTGGACGGCTTGACTTTATATTCACAGGTGAGGAGAAGAACATCGGCAATGTTATAAGCTTCTCTCTCCGTGACACTGTCGCTACAGGTAAGCTTGTATGGATGTCCCTAGGAGATCTTATTACAGGTAAGTACGGTTTTCACGAGCTTTCGGGTCCTGTGGGCACCATATCGGTTATCAGTGAAGCTGCAGCCTATGGTGACAGTATGGCAGAGCACTTAAGCTCGCTCTTATCTTTGACTGTTTTCATTACCATAAATGTTGGCATATTCAACCTTCTGCCCATACCCGGACTTGACGGAAGCAGATTCCTGTTTATGGTTATTGAAGCCGTACGCCGTAAGCCTATCAGTAAGGAAAAAGAGGCTATTGTCCACCTTATAGGTATGGCAGCACTCTTTATGCTTATGATAGCTGTAACAATTCAGGACATAACTAGATTCTTTTAATGATAAAAATGTGCAGGCACTGTGCTGTCTGCGTTTACTGCGGAAAGGACGATTATAATGAGAAAAAATGTAAGACCCGTAAAGGTAGGTAACTGTATCCTGGACGGTTCACATATTTACATTCAGTCAATGCTGAATACCCGTTCCGATGATATTGAGGGCAGCGTGCAGCAGGCACTCTCTCTTGAAAGAGCAGGCTGTGAAATTGTCCGTGCGGCAATACCCGATATGGATGCGGTAGCACTGATTCCTGCTATCAAGGAAAAGGTGTCCATACCTCTGGTTGCGGATATACATTTTGACTATCATCTTGCCCTTGAAGCAGTAGCGGCAGGCATTGATAAAATCCGTATCAATCCCGGTAATATAGGCGGCATGGATAAGGTGAAGAAAGTTGTAAAGGCTTGCAGTAGTAGAAATATTCCTATTCGTATTGGTGTAAATGCAGGCTCATTGGAAAAGGAAATTCTTGCAAAATATGGTGCACCCACCCCCGAGGCTCTGGTAGAAAGTGCAATGGGTCATGTACGACTTCTTGAAGCCTGTGACTTTAATGATATTGTAATTTCCATCAAATCCTCGGATGTACATACCATGATTGATGCTTATCGCCTTGCTGCTGAAACATGTAATTATCCTTTTCATCTGGGTGTAACCGAAGCAGGTACAGCTCATATGGGTATGTTGAAATCTGCTATAGGTATTGGAAGCCTCCTTCATGATGGTATAGGTGAAACTATCAGAGTTTCTCTTACCGATAAACCTGAAAAGGAGATTGAAGCAGCTGTTGACATTCTCAAATGCTTAGGTCTAAGGGGCGGCCCTCAGATAGTATCCTGTCCCACTTGCGGCAGAACACGTATTGACCTTGTGGGAACAGCTAAGGCAGTTGAAGAAGCTTTGAAAACCGTAGACAAGGACATCAAGGTTGCAGTTATGGGATGTGTTGTAAATGGTCCCGGAGAAGCAAGAGAGGCAGACATCGGTGTTGCCGGCGGAAACGGCTGTGCAGTAATATTCAAGAAAGGCGAGGTTCTGCGCAAGGTAGCAGAAGAGGATATCTTAGCAGAGCTTATGGCAGAAATTAAGAAGCTTTAATAAAAGGAGAGTGAATCGTGGAATACCGTCTTTTTGATTTTTTTCAGGAGTATAATCCTCAGATACCCGAATCAATGCATGATGGCATGATTCATAAGTTAACCTATTCGGACAACCTTACTCGTATTTCTTTTTATGTAACCTTTCCACAGCTTATTCCTGCATCAGACGCTTTTGAATTTGAAAGACATATGGAACAGATTTTACAGATTGAAACAGTAAGAGTCTATCCTCATTTTTCAAGTGATTTGTTTACCCTTGATTATTTTCCTGATGTGATGGCGTTCTTAAAACGTGACCTTTCTGTAGTAAACGGATTCATGAATGATGCAGAGGTTACCATGGATGAAGCTTCCGTGATACATGTTACCCTAAAAAAGGGTGGCTATGACATACTCATGCAGCATCATACACCTGAAAAGATTCAGGGTATAATCAGAGATATGTTCGATTGCACTTATACAATTGAACTTAACGGTGAAAATGTCATGCCTATGGATGATTTCAATGAAATGATACGCAAGGCTGAACAGAATATTCCAAGACAGCCTATGGTTGTATCCTCTCAGAGTTTTTCAGAGGGCAGTTCAAAGTCCTCAGCTCCCGCCCAGGCTAAGGCAGTGTCTGTAAATGATGAGATCCAGGGTATCGTACCTGGAAGTGCTGTTCTAATCAAGGGAAGACAGATTCGTGATATTCCTGTTACCATTGATGAGGCCATTCAGGAGCAGGGAAGACGTACCGTAATTATGGGTGATGTTTTTGTGAAGCCTGAGTTTAAGGAGGTACGAGGTGAGCGCACTGTTGTTACTATTCAAGTTACCGATTACACCAACTCGGTACTTGTAAAAATATTTGACACCAATGAAAATATAGGTAAGATGCCTCTGGATGACATAAAGAAGGGTTGTACTCTTCTTATCTGCGGCAAGATTGACTATGATAACTTTGCCCATGAGGATGTTATGAAGCCTGATTCAATCGTTTTAGTAAAGCGACTTGGCAGAACAGATAAGGCAGAAAAGAAGCGTGTTGAGCTTCACTGCCATACCAACATGTCCCAGATGGACGCCATGACACCTGCGGATGTACTTGTAAAACGTGCGCATAGCTGGGGACATCCCGCCATTGCCATCACCGACCACGGCATTGCTCAGGCTTTCCCAGATGCAATGAATGCATGGAGTGGTATAAAGTATGATGACTTTAAGGTCATTTACGGCTGTGAAGCCTATGTTGTAAACGACCTTTCCAAGAAGCTCATTATTGATGAGTATGACGAGCGCAGCATCAATGATGAAATCATAGTATTTGACGTTGAAACTACAGGCTTGAGTCCTGTAAATGACCGTCTGACAGAAATCGGTGCAGTGAAAATCCGCAATATGCAGATTGTTGACAGCTTCCAAACCTTTGTAAATCCAGAGCGTCACATTCCTGAAAAGATAACCGAGCTTACGGGTATAACAGATGCTATGGTTGCTGATGCACCAAAGGAAAAGGAAGCACTGGAGAAGTTTATAGAGTTCTGCGGAAAGGACAATCCTGTCCTTGCAGCACACAATGCTCAGTTTGATACATCATTTGTACGCAATATCTGCAAGCGTCAGGACATTGAGTTTAAGTTTGTAACTATTGATACACTGGTGCTCTGTCAGGTAATGCATCCTGAGCTTCCAAGACATAAGCTTGGAAATATGGTCAAGGTTCTGAAGCTTGGTAAGTTTGACGCTCACCGTGCTGATAACGACGCTCTTATGCTAGCTAAGGTCTATATGCATTTTATTCAACTCCTTGTACAGGAAAAAAAGCTTGAAAAGCTCTATGAGCTTAATACAAAGACTGCAGATATTGACGTAAAGAAGCTAAAATCCTACCATCAAATAATTCTTGTAAGAAACCAGACAGGTCTTAAAAATCTTTATAAACTCATATCCTACGGTCATTTGGAGTGCTTCTACAGACGACCTCTTATTCCAAAGTCTGTTCTTATGGAGCACAGAGAGGGTCTTATTCTTGGAAGTGCCTGTGAAGCAGGTGAGCTTTTCCAGGCACTTGTGGAAGGTAAGTCTCATGCAGAGGTAGTAAAGCTTGCAAAGTTCTATGACTACCTTGAAATTCAGCCTGCGGCAAATAATGCTTTTATGATCCGTAATGGCACCGCTGCAAGTATGGACGAACTGAGAGACTATAACCGTAAGATAGTAGAACTTGGTGCGGAGCTTGATATTCCTGTTTGTGCAACATGTGACGTACATTTTATTGACCCGGGCGATGCTATTTATCGTGAGATTCTCCAGGCAGGTCAGGGCTATGACGATGCGGACAAACAGCCACCTCTCTATCTTCGCACTACAGACGAAATGCTTGAAGAATTTGCATATCTGGGTGAAGAGAAGGCTTATGAAATAGTAGTTGAGAATACAAACCTTATCGCTGATATGATAGAGCGTGTACGTCCAATACCAAAGGGAACTTTCACTCCCAATATTGACGGTGCGGAAGAGGATCTCATCCGTATCACTCACGATAAGGCACACGAAATCTACGGTGACCCATTGCCTGAAATCGTTGCAAAGCGTCTTGACAGAGAGCTTACTTCAATTATCAAGCACGGTTTTGCTGTACTATATATCATTGCACAGAAGCTTGTATGGGACAGCGTTGATCATGGCTATGAAGTAGGTTCACGAGGCTCCGTTGGTTCTTCGTTTGTCGCTTCCATGGCCGGTATCTCCGAGGTTAACCCTCTTGTGCCACACTATGTATGTCCTAAGTGCAAGCACAGTGAATTTATCACTGATGGATCATATGGCAGTGGTTTTGACTTGCCTGCTAAGAGTTGTCCTGAGTGCGAGGCTGATATGCTTCGTGATGGCCACGACATCCCCTTTGAAACATTCCTTGGCTTCGATGGCGATAAGGCTCCTGATATTGACCTTAACTTCTCAGGTGAATATCAGAGTTTTGCACATCGTTATACAGAAGAGCTTTTCGGAAGAGATAACGTGTTTAAGGCAGGTACAATTGCCGCAGTAGCGGACAAGACTGCTTATGGTTATGTCAAAAAGTACCTGGAAGAGCGTGGGAGGATATGCAGCCCCACTGAGATTAATCGTCTTTCTATCGGTTGTACAGGTATCAAGCGTACAACCGGTCAGCATCCGGGGGGTATGGTTGTTGTACCTAGCGATTATGATGTATACGACTTTACACCTATTCAGCATCCAGCTGATTCAACAGATTCCGATGTTATAACCACTCACTTCGACTTCCATTCTCTCCATGATACTATCTTGAAGCTTGACGAACTTGGTCATGTTGTACCTACCATGTATAAGCACCTGGAGGATATGACAGGTCTTGACATACGTGAGATTCCAACAACGGATTCCGATGTTATTAAGATGTGTACGGATGCTGAAGTTTTGGGCGTAACAGCCTCAGAAATATACTGTAAAACAGGCAGTTTGGGAATCCCGGAGATGGGTACAGGCTTTACAATTCAGATGCTTCTTGATGCAAAACCCACAAAATTCAGCGACTTCCTACAGATTTCCGGTCTGTCACACGGTACTGACGTATGGCTTGGCAATGCCAAGGATCTTATAGATAATGGTATTTGTACTATTTCAGATGTTATTGGTACACGAGACAGTATCATGACCTATCTCCTGTATAAGGGCGTTGAGCCTAAGCAGGCATTCCAGATTATGGAGGATACACGAAAGGGTAAGGCTCCGAAAACCTTTACTCCTGAGCGTGTGCAGATGCTTCGCGACCACAATGTACCCGATTGGTATATTGAGAGCTGTCTAAAAATCAAGTACATGTTCCCGAAGGCTCATGCTGCGGCGTATGTTACTGCGGCAATCAAGCTGGGATGGTTCAAGCTGTATCGACCTCTGGAGTATTATGCTGTATATTTCAGTACCCGAGGTGATGATTTTGATTATGAAACAGTTATTCAGGGCAAGGCTTATGTCAGAGAGACTATTGAGGCTCTTCGTGAAAAGGGAAATGATCGTACCAAAAAAGAAACCGACTCACTTGATACTCTGCTCATTGTAAATGAGATGTATTCACGAGGCTGTGAGTTCCTGCCAGTTGATATTTACAAATCTGAGGCTAACCGCTACATTGTTGAGGATGGAAAGGTGCGTATCCCCTTTGGTGCGTTGTCAGGTGTAGGTGCGGCAGCGGCAAATGCTCTCTATGAAGCTGCTCAGAAGCGTGATTTCATTTCTATTGAAGAGTTTCAGGAGCGAAGCGGTGCTTCAAAAACACTCATAGAAGTACTGGAAAAGTTGAATGCCTTTGGTGATTTGCCGAAATCAAGTCAGATGTGCCTCTTTTAAGCTATCGGACTTGACAATAGATAGGTTTTGTGTTAATATAGTATCATATTAGCATGATAAAGTGAATAGGAGGAACATATGAGAAAATATGATCTGATAACTCCGGAGGGAACAAAGGATTTTCTGTTTGAGGAGTGTCTTATAAAGCGTGAAACGGAGAAGAAGATTCATGATATATTCCGTGGTCAGGGCTATTCTGAGCTGACTACACCTGCACTGGAATTCTATGATGTATTCCAGACTGAGTCAGGACACTATCCCCAGGAGAGACTCTATAAACTCACTGACAGCAAGGGCAGACTACTTGTAATGCGTCCTGAGAGTACAATGCCTGTTGCAAGAGTTGTTGCAACAAGATTGAAGGATGCGGCACTGCCGCTTCGTCTCTTCTATAATCAGAGTGTATATCGATTTGAATCCGCTCTTAAAGGAAGAAGCAATGAGATAGTACAGACAGGTATTGAGCTTATCGGCTCTGCCTCACATATGGCTGATCTTGAAATGGTAAGCACTGCAATTGAAGTGTTGGAAAGTTGCTCTGAAACAAGTTTCTCTTTGGAAATCGGCGACGCAGGTTTTTTTAAAGAGCTTATGCGTGAGCTTAATGCAACAGAGGATGAGCGTGAGAATATTCGTTATCTTATTGAAACAAAGAACTATCCGGCACTGAACGATATGTTGGACTCCATGGGAGATTCACCTGCAATTGCAGCGCTAAAGAGACTTCCTGCAATGTTCGGTGGGGAAGAGGTTTTTGAGAAGGCTTCTGACATTTACTCCAACGAGAAAATCGACCTTATGCTTGACGATCTGAGACAGCTTTACGATGAAATCTCGCAGATTATCGGCAAGGGCAGACTTTCTGTTGACCTTGGCATGGTAAATAATGCTGATTATTATACAGGCGTTATTATCAAGGGCTATGTTGAGGGCTACGGTGATGAGGTTCTTACAGGCGGACGTTATAATAAGCTTCTCTCTGACTATGGCTACGATATTCCTGCAACTGGCTTTGCTGTGAATGTTGACGCTGTTGCGGCTGTTGCAGCCAAGAACAGTCCTGTAAGCGCAAAAACTGCAGATGTGCTAGTATATGCGGCTCCGGGCTTTGAGATGAAAGCAATAGAGATTGCAAAGAAGTTGAGAACAGAAACGGGCTCAGTTACAGAATTTTCCTTGTTTGATGATATTGAGCTTGCACGTGAATATGCAAGAGATAAGAAAATCGGACGAATTGTTGTTGTAGACAGCGATGAATGTGAGGTGTAAGTATGACAAAGCCGCTTAGAATTGCTCTTACAAAGGGCAGACTTGAAAAAGATACAGTAGCTCTCTTTGAAAAGCTGGGTTATGACTGTACAGCCGTAAGAGAAAAAGGAAGACGTCTTATTTTGCCAATTTCCGATGGTAATATGGAGGTTGTACTGGCAAAGGCTGCGGATGTTATCACCTATGTTGAGCATGGTGTATGTGACATTGGCGTTGTAGGCAAGGATACCATTATAGAGATGGATGGCAAGTTTTTCGAGCTGTGCGACCTGGGCTTCGGTAGATGTCGTTTTGCTCTGGCTGCAAAGAAGGACGCTGATTTCTACAGCGGATTCGGCGTAAAGACCATTGCCACTAAGTATCCTAATGTTGCTCGTAAGTTCTTTGAGGGCAAGAATATGGATGTTGACATTGTAAAAATTGAAGGCTCAGTAGAGCTGGCGCCGCTCCTTGAACTGGCTGACGGTATCGTTGATATTGTAGAGACGGGCGTTACTCTCCGTGAAAACGGACTTGAGGTAGTAGAGGATGTTGTGCCGATTTCTGCAAGACTTATTGTAAATACAGTAAGTCTGAAGCTTCGTCAGCAAGAGATTGAGTCCCTGGTTGCCAAGATAGAGGAGGCGCTTAAAAATGATTGAGATGAAGAGAATTAATGCAAGCGATGCGGAAGAGCGTGAAGCTTTTTTTAAGCTGCTTGACAAGAGAAGCGGTGAAACCAACGATCGCGTTACGGCTGCGGTAAACGAGATTATTGCAGGTGTAAAGGCGGGCGGCGACAATGCTGTAAAGGATTATACCATTAAATTTGACGGCAGCTTGCCCCGGTATTACGAGGTTCCGAGAGATGTTATAAATGATGCTTTAACTGATGCAGACGAGGATTTTGTAAATGCACTGTTGAATGCAATGGAAAATGTACGCGATTTTCACCAGAGACAGCTTCCTCAGGGTTTTATCAATGCAATGCCTAATGGCGTTATACTGGGGCAGAGAGTCAGAGGTCTTGAACGTGTTGGTCTTTATGTACCCGGAGGTACAGCGGCTTACCCGTCAAGCGTTATAATGAACGCTGTTCCTGCTAAGATTGCAGGCGTAAAGGAAATCATTATGGTTACACCTCCCTGCAAGGATGGTACACCTAACCCTGATATTCTGGTTGCAGCAGCTATTTGCGGCGTTGACCGAGTATTTATGGCAGGCGGCGCACAGGCTATTGCTGCACTTGCCTTTGGTACAGAGGAAATCCCAAAGGTTGATAAGATTGTAGGTCCCGGTAATATTTATGTTGCTACCGCAAAGAAGTTGCTTTACGGTGTAGTTGACATTGATATGATTGCAGGTCCAAGTGAAATCCTTGTTATGGCTGACGAAAAGGCAGACCCAAAATTTGCAGCGGCAGACCTTATGTCTCAGGCAGAACACGATGTTCTCGCTTCTTCAATCCTCGTTACAACAAGTAGCGAATTTGCTGATAAGACTGAGGCAGAGATAAACCGTCAGGCTGAGTACCTTTCCAGAAAGGCAATAATTGAAAAATCACTGAATACATATGGTGCAGTGCTTCTCTGTAATACAAGAGAAGAGGCAGTAGAGCTTGCAAACAGAATGGCACCTGAGCATCTTGAAGTACTCATGGAAAACCCCATGGAGCTTTTAGGAGCACTTGATAATGCAGGTTCTGTATTCCTGGGTGCATATGCATCTGAGCCTCTGGGTGACTACTACGCAGGTCCCAATCACGTTCTTCCTACTAGCGGTACGGCAAGATTCTTCTCACCTCTTGGCGTAAACAGCTTCATCAAGCGTTCAAGCTATACCTATTACACAGAGGACGCTCTCCGTCTGGCTAAGGACGATATTGTTCTCATTGCCAATCGTGAAGGACTTACAGCACATGCTAACGCCATTACCGTCAGATTTGAGGAGAATGAAAAGTAATGTTTGGTAATAAAAAGGAAAAGAAAAAGGAGCGCTTTGTAATTAAGAATGAACAGGGACTTGGTCTTGGATTCATCTATGTTTTTGTTGATACAGAAACAGGTGTAAACTATCTTTGTACAGGCGGTGCAGTTCCTGAGAGCATCACTCCTCTTCTTGACAAGGATGGTAATATCGTTGTTGACAATATTTCAGAAGAATAAGGATGTGTTCCAATGAGTGAAGCACAGATTACACGTAAAACAAAAGAAACCGATATTGAAATAAAGGTAGTCCTTGACGGACAGGGGAAAGCTCAAATAGACACTGGTATAGGCTTTTTTGACCATATGCTTACAGCTCTTTCCGTACACAGCGGAATCAGCATGACGATTAAGGTAAAGGGTGATCTGTATGTTGATGGTCATCACACTGTTGAGGACACGGGCATAGTGCTTGGCAAAGCACTATGTGAAGCACTGGGCGATAAGTCGAGGCTAACGCGCTATGGTACCGCCTTTATACCTATGGACGAAGCTCTGGGCTTTTGTAGTCTTGATATAAGTAATCGTCCGTTCCTGGTATTCCGCGGTAGTTTTACCAATGCCATGATAGGAAACTATGATTCATGTCTGACCGAAGAATTCTTCCGCGCATTTGCTTTCAATGCAGGTATTACACTTCATATTGATATGATGTATGGCTCTAACGACCATCACAAGTGTGAGGCAGCATTCAAGGCAGTAGCACATGCGCTGAAAATCGCAGTAAAGCCTTTAGAATACGGCAAGACACTTTCCACGAAGGGAGTACTGTAAATGATAGCTATAGTAGATTACGGCGCAGGCAATATCTTCAGTGTAAAGAATGCACTTGACTATCTCGGTCTTGAAAATGAGCTTACATCTGATAAAGACACAATCAGACGAGCAGATGCAGTTATTCTTCCGGGAGTGGGTGCATTTCCAGCTGCAATGAGAAAGCTTCATGAAAGCGGTCTGGCCGATGTAGTTAAGGAAGAGGCAAAGAAAAAGCCGTTCCTGGGAATTTGTCTTGGTATGCAGATGCTCTTTGAAAAGGGCTATGAATTTGAAGAGTGTGATGGTCTGGGACTTATTCCCGGAAGTGTTCATAAGATGGATGCTCCCGGTCTGATAATTCCTCATATGGGTTGGAATAAGCTTGAATATGGTGTATCATGTCCTATTTTGAATGGCCTGGAGGATGATGCATATGTATACTTTGTACATTCCTATGTAGCTGAGACTGAAGAAAAATACCTTGCTGCATGGTCTCAGTACGGCGGAAGAGTGCCTGCCATGGTTTATGATGGCGGTACAGTATATGGCGCACAGTTTCACCCCGAAAAGAGCGGTGATACGGGACTTCAGATTCTCAGAAACTTCGGAGGGCTTATTAAATGATAATTTTACCTGCAATTGATATAAAGGACGGCAATTGTGTACGTCTATTTAAGGGTGACTTTTCAACGGTAGAGAAGGTAGCATCGGACTATCTTGAAACTGCTAAGGGCTTTGAAGCAGCCGGCTCTTCATGGATTCACATGGTTGACCTTGACGGCGCCAAAGAGGGAAGACCGGTCAACACTAAGATTTACACTGATGTAGCCGAAAAGACAAATCTAAAAGTAGAACTCGGCGGCGGCATAAGAAGCCTTGAAACTATTGATGAGTATTTGAAAATGGGGATTTCTCGTGTTATTCTCGGCTCTGTTGCCCTTAAAGACCCCAAGCTTGTAAGCGATGCTGTAGAGAAGTTTGGCAGTAAAAAGATTGTTGTTGGAATTGACGCCATGAACGGTATGGTTGCAACTGAGGGCTGGCTTGAAAGCTCTGATGTGAACTATATCGACCTTGCGAACAAAATGACAGAGGTGGGTGTGCAATACTTTATTTTCACTGATATTTCCAAGGATGGTACTCTGAGTGGTGTAAATAAAGAACAGCTTAAAGCTCTATATGATGGCACGGAAAACTGCAATATAATAGCAAGTGGCGGCGTACATACAATGGACGACATAATTGCCTGTAAGGAAATGGGACTTTATGGCACAATTTGCGGTAAATCTATTTACAAGGGTACACTGAACCTTGCAGAGGCTATTGCCTACGCTGAGATGTAAGAAAGGACGTGCTTTATGCTTGCAAAAAGAATTATACCTTGCCTTGATGTCCGTGAAGGGAAGGTAGTTAAGGGCGTTAAGTTTGAAGGTGTTCGTGATGTAGGCGACCCTGTTGAACTGGCAGAGGTTTACAACCGCCAGGGTGCAGATGAAATAGTATTCTATGACATTACTGCCTCCTATGAAAAGCGTGGTGTGATGCTTGATGTTGTCAGAGAAACAGCGAAGCGGGTCTTTGTACCTCTTACCGTAGGTGGTGGTATTAAAACTGTTGATGATATCCGTGACACACTGAGAGCAGGTGCTGATAAGGTTTCCGTAAATTCTCAGGCTGTAAAGAATCCTCAGCTTATAAAGGATGGTGCTGATATTTTTGGTAGTCAGTGCATCTGTGTTGGCATTGATGCTAAAAAGGTATCTGAAGGTAAATGGACTGTGTACATCAATGGCGGACGAGTTAATATGGGAATAGACCTCATCGACTGGGTAAAGCGTGTAGAAGAGCTGGGAGCAGGTGAAATCTGCCTTAACTCTATTGACGCTGACGGTACAAAGGAGGGCTTTGATTTGCCTATGCTGAAGGCTGTATGCGAGGCGGTTAATATCCCTGTTATCGCAAGCGGAGGTGCAGGAAAGCTTGCTGACTTTAATGAGGTTTTCGAGAAAACAGGTGCAACAGCGGCTCTGGCGGCTTCACTCTTTCACTTTGGTGAACTTACCGTTGAAGAGATAAAAGATGACTGCCGCAGCAAAAACGTAATTATGCGTTGATAAAGGAGTAATCTATGATAAAGATTGACATCAATAATTTGGATCGATTCTTCAAGAAAGGAGAGCTTATTCCGGCAATTGCATTTGACGTTGATACTAAGACTGTTCTTATGCTTGCCTATATGAATAAGGAGAGCCTTAAAAAGACTCTGGAAACAGGTTACACTTGGTACTGGAGCCGTTCTCGTCAGGAGTACTGGAACAAGGGCGCAACGTCGGGTCATCTTCAGAAGGTTATTTCAATCTATGGTGACTGCGATGATGATACCTTATTATTAAATGTAAAGCAGACAGGCAATGCCTGCCATACAGGCTCCTACAGTTGCTTTTTCAATGAAATTTACAGAGAGGAAGAATAAATTATGAGTAACCCGATGCAGGATTTGTACGATGTAGTACTGGATAGAAAGCGTGTATACGACAGCGGTGAGGTAAATATTGAGGATCAGAAATCCTATACCTGTTATCTCTTTGATAAGGGTCTTGACAAGATTCTAAAGAAGTGCGGTGAGGAGTGTGCTGAGACAATCATTGCAGCCAAGAATCATGACAATGATGAGCTGAAGAACGAAATTAACGACCTTCTTTATCACCTGATGGTGCTTTGTGTAGAGAATGGACTCAGCTGGGCAGAGGTTGAAGAGGTGTTGGTAGAGCGCAGTGCTAAAATCGGTAATCTGAAAACCTTTAAGAATGTAGACAAAAATTCCTAAACCAGGAACACACAGCAAGCCTTCTGAATAGAATGTATGGAGAAGTATCCATCTGTTTATTCAGGAGGTTTTTTATGAGTAAATATAATTCAATGGGTGAGCAGTGTCCTGATGCTGTTCCCGTAAAGGTCAACCGGGTCTTCGACAGTTGTAGTGACAGAGACTGTCTTTCTAATGTACAGATTCTTCTTGATGGTGGCGAGCTGCCATCAAATATTACACTGGTAAAAAGCAGGTGTGTAAGAGTTACAGATATTTGTATGAATATTGAGCCTGTACCTTTTAACAAAGGATTCTACTCCGTTGACCTGACTTATACATTCCGGGTGGAGCTTATGGCGTATGAACGCGCCTGCGGAAGTCCTGTTCTGATTACCGGTACAGCTTATGCGGGAAAGAACGTTATTCTTTACGGCGGAGAGAGCAGCAGCAAGACTTTTTTCAGTAATGTAATTCCTACTGTTCCCGATACAAGTATCAACTGTTGTGAAAACATTAATCTTCCCACTGCGGCAGTACAGGTAGTTGAGCCTATTGCTCTGGAAACAAGAGTAGGCATGGTTTGTCCTCCAGCAACGGACGGCGCTGTTCCTGTTCCTACGAGAACAGTAATAATGACTCTGGGTCTCTTCTCAGTGGTTGAGCTTTATCGTCCTGCAACAATAATGGTGCCTACCTATGAATATACAATTCCCACAAAAGAATGTCACTGTGATACAGAGTCACCCTGTGCAGTCTTTGATAAGATTCGATTCCCGGCAGAGCAGTTTTCACCAGGAAGTTTTCCCGTCGGAGATACTCAGAATGACTGTGGCTGTGGATGCAGTACGCCTGAAATAGGTTCATGCGGTTGTGAGAGTAATATATAAATCAAAGAATAAAGGCGGCATTTGCCGCCTTTTTCAATAAGGAGAATAGCCTTGCAAAGACAGGTTTACACGGAAAGAAGAAGGAGTCTTCGTTCACTGCTCACTGTTGTTGCAGCTATATCAGCTGCTATTTTGATTCTTATAAGGCTTGACGGATTCATCAGACCTACAGTTGAAGAGGTATGCATAGAGGAGTGCAAAAGATATGCGTCTATGCTTATTACACAGAGCATAGAAATAACTTTAAGTGATAGTTCTCAGGATTACAGCGGATTTGCGGAGATAATCTATGATGAAAACGGAGATATTGCGGCAGTTGAAACTCATGCGGAAAAGGTAAACGCCCTCCAAACAGCTCTGCTCAGAAATGTGAATACATTCCTTGATAAAAGCTGTGATACTGACCTTCAAGTTTCACTAGGAACAGCAAGCGGTGTGTGGATATTTGCAGGACGGGGTCCAAGTGTTCCTCTGAGATTTCTGCCAATAGGCAATGCAAAGGTTGAACTTGTAAGTGAGCTTGAATCAGCAGGTATAAATCAGACCTGCCATAAAATTACCATTAAAGTAACTCTTCACGTTGCTGCTGCAATTCCTTTCTATAAAACAGAAACAGAGATTGAGTATGAATATCTATTGTCGGAGACGCTTCTTGTCGGAGATGTACCTGAGGGGTATGCTGTATTTGGATAAATCCTAAAAAAACAAATTTACTCTCGCAATTTATTCTGATATATGGTATAATAGGGATATATGTTACAACAATAAAACGGAGGAAGAATAAATGAATGTCACAGATGCAAAGAAGCGGATTGAAGAGCTTTCCAAAACACTTAATGAACATAATTACCGCTATTATATACTGAGTGAGCCATCGGTTCCAGACTATGAGTACGATATGATGATGCGGGAACTGAGAGAACTTGAAGAGGAATATCCTGAACTTTTACAACCTACATCTCCCACACAGCGTATAGGTGAAACATTTCAGAGCACATTTGAGCCTGTTGAGCACAAAGTACAGATGGCAAGTTTACAGGATGTGTTTTCTTTTGAAGAAGTAGATGCATTTGTGCAGAGGTGCAGGGAACAGCTTGCTGAGCCGAAATTCGTGGTGGAGCCTAAGATTGACGGTTTATCTGTATCGCTTGAATATGAAAACGGCGTTTTTACCCGTGGCTCAACCCGTGGCAACGGCTGGGTTGGCGATGATATTACCGCAAATCTCAAAACTATTCATACTGTACCTTTGAGTATTGATAATGCGCCGCCGTACTTTGAAGTTCGTGGCGAAGTTTATATGTCGAGAGAGAGCTTTGAAAAACTTTGTGCATATCAGGAAGAAAAAGGTGAAACACCCTTTAAAAATCCAAGAAATGCGGCTTCGGGCTCTCTGAGACAGAAAGATGCATCTATTACTGCCAGGCGAGGTCTTGATATTCTTATTTTTAATGTACAGCAGATTGAAAATGTAGCTCTGACAGCTCATAAAGAATCAATTGAATATCTGAAAGGGCTGGGATTCTGTACAGTAGCACAGAGCGGGCTTTTTGAAAATACAGAGGAAATACTGGGTGCAATAGCAAAAATCGGTGAAGAGCGAGGAAGTTATCCCTTTGATATTGACGGTGTTGTAGTAAAGGTTGATTCCTTTTCTCAACGTGAGGAGATGGGGACTACCGCCAAGGTGCCGAAATGGGCTGTTGCCTATAAATTCCCGCCTGAAGAAAAGGAAACAATTCTCAGAAATATTGCACTGAGCGTTGGAAGAACAGGTGTTATAACACCTGTAGCAGAGTTTGATAGTGTACGTCTTGCGGGAACGGACGTGTCTCGTGCATCTATGCATAATCAAGATTTCATAACTGAAAAGGGTATTTCCATTGGTGATACAATTGTTATTCGTAAAGCAGGAGAGATTATCCCTGAGGTTGTACGCTGTGCGAAACATATTGAAGGTGCTGAGACGTACACTATGCCAAATGAGTGTCCAATCTGTAAAACCCGTGCAGAGCGTGATGAGACAGAAGCAGCGCTCAGATGTCCAAATCCCAATTGTCCTGCACAGATTATGAAACGCATGATTCATTTTGCTTCAAAGGAAGCAATGAATATTGACGGTTTAGGTCCCCAAAATCTTAAGCTTCTCCATGAGGCGGGACTTATAAATTCTGTCGCTGACCTATACGTATTGAAAAAGGAAGATATTTTGATTTTAGAGCGTTTTGCTGAAAAGTCAGCAGATAATCTTCTGATGGCAATAGAAAAATCAAAGGAGAACTCCCTTGACAGGCTTATATTTGGTTTGGGAATAAGAAATATCGGCAGTAAGGCAGCTAAGCTCCTTTGTGAAGCTTTCCCATCTGTTGAGAAGATTGAAAATGCAACTGTAGAAGAAATAGCGAGTATTGAGGGCTTCGGCGGTATTATGGCGGAAAGTGTGGTAAATGCTTTTGCAGAGCCTCACATGAAGGAGCTGATTGCCCGTCTTATAGGCTGCGGTCTTAGAAGTGAGTATGAAACTACCGAAATCACCGATAATCGCTTTCAGGGTAAGACATTTGTCCTAACAGGTACACTTTCCACAATGAAACGAAGTGAAGCTAAGGCACTTATAGAGCAGTTCGGTGGTAAGGTAAGCGGAAGTGTTTCAAAGAAAACATCATATGTTGTAGCAGGTGAAGAGGCAGGAAGTAAGCTTGATAAGGCAAACGACCTTGGAATAGCTGTTCTTTCCGAAGAAGAACTTCTTGAAATGACAAAGCAGGTGCAGTAAAATGGATATAAAGCATATTGCAAGACTTGCACATCTGAGATTCACGGAAGAGGAACTTGTCATGATGGAAAAAGACATGGCGGAGTTTACCGAAATGGTAAAGGATCTTCCTGAAATATCACAAGGTTTAGCCGATGACAGACCGATTATGGAGTTGCGCAGTGACGAAGCTATTGGCAGCCAACAAAGCCATGAAGAACTTATGGCTAATGCACCTTTTGTAGTATCAGGGTGTTTTGCCGTTCCGAAAACAGTAGAATAACAGGAGAAAACCATGAAGCTTATAAAAAAAACTGCCCATGAGCTTTCCTCTATGATACGTGCAGGAAAGACAAGCTCAGTAGAGATATGCAGGGAAATACTTTCAGTAATGGCGGAACGTGAAGAGAATATAAATGCTTATATAACCCTTTCAGATGACATTATGTCACAGGCTTATGCAGCAGACGAAGTTATAGCAGAGGGCAGAAGTGTTCATCCTCTTGCAGGAATTCCTATAGCAGTAAAGGACAATATTTCCGTAAAGGGCATACCTGCAACCTGTGGGTCAAAAATGCTTGAAAGTTACATTCCGCCTTATGATGCATCCGTCATAGAGAAAGTTAAAGCAGCAGGTATGGTTATTACAGGAAAAACCAATATGGATGAGTTTGCAATGGGTGCATCTACAGAGACATCTTATTTTGGTGCTTCAAGGCATCCATATAAAACTGAGTATACACCTGGTGGTTCGTCAGGTGGAAGCAGCGCTGCTGTTGCAGCGGGGGAAACGATACTTGCTCTTGGATCTGACACAGGAGGTTCTGTGAGACAGCCCGCAGCATTTTGTGGTCTTACAGGTTTAAAGCCAACTTATGGCAGTGTGTCGAGATACGGTCTTATTGCTTTTGCGTCTTCCCTGGAGCAGATAGGTCCCATGGCACGGGATACGCTTGATATAGCCATGCTTTATAGTCTTATCTGCGGTAGGGATAGCTCAGATTCTACCACTGCTAATCGAAGTTACATTAATTTTGCAGAGGGGCTTTGCTCTGATATAAGCGGACTTAGAATAGGAATTCCTATGGAATACTTTGGTGAGTTTGTAGCAGATGAAGTCAAGGAAGCAGTTTATAATGGAATAAGGCTTCTTGAAACTCATGGTGCAAGAGTTAAGAAAATATCTCTTCCAATGACAAAATACGCAGTAAACGCATACTATATTCTCTCGTCAGCAGAAGCCTCCTCAAACCTTGCAAGGTATGACGGAGTGCGTTATGGTTACAGAGCAAATGATGTAGGTAGTCTCACCGAAATGTATGTGCATACAAAAAGCGAGGGCTTTGGTGATGAGGTGAAGAGACGTATAATGCTTGGCACATACGCTCTCAGTGCAGGCTATTATGATGAATATTACAGTCGTGCAGAAAAAACAAGACGGCTTATAACAAGTGAGCTTAAAGAAAGCTTCAAAGATTGCGATGTACTTATAACGCCTACTTATCCTACCGCATCATTTAAGTTTAATGACAGTACTGACAGGCGCACCTGTTATGAAAGGGACATCTGCACAGTTCCGGCAAATATTTCAGGGATTCCCGCACTGACAATCCCCTGTGGTTTTAACTCTGATAACATGCCTGTGGGAATGCAGCTTATGGGAAATCATTTCTCTGAGCAAAGGCTATTCAATACTGCCGTTGCTTTTGAAGAGATTACAGGCAGAGCATACATAGGAGGTAAAGCTTAATGACAGAGTATGAAGCAGTCATAGGACTTGAGGTACATGCAGAGCTTAGTACTCGTTCAAAGATATATTGTAGCTGTCGTAATGAATTCGGATTAAAGCCAAATTCCGCCATCTGTCCTGTATGTATGGGACTTCCCGGGGCACTGCCTGTTCTTAACAAAGAGGTAGTGGAATATGCGGCGAAAATGGGTATTGCCATGAACTGTAAGATAAACAACATAAGCTACCAGGATAGAAAAAACTACTTCTATCCCGACTTGCCAAAGGCATATCAGATTTCTCAGTCGGAAAAGCCTTTGTGTGAAAACGGTCTCTTTGATATACTGGTTGACGGCAAGATAAAACAGGTTCGTATTAATAGAATTCACATTGAAGAGGACGCCGGAAAACTTCTTCATGAAAGCAGTTATGACGGCTCACTTGTTGACCTTAACCGATGCGGTGTTCCTCTTATTGAAATAGTTTCTGAGCCTGACCTGAGAAGTAGTAGTGAAACGAGGGCGTACCTTGATGCAGTAAAAATGACACTTCTTTATCTTGGAATATCTGATTGTAAAATGCAGGAGGGCTCACTGCGCTGTGATGTGAATGTTTCCATACGGGAAAAAGGCAGCGAGATACTGGGCACGAGATGCGAGATGAAGAATATAAACAGCTTTAGCGGAGCTGTACGTGGTATAGAGTACGAGATTAAAAGACAGATGGAAATTCTGAAAAGCGGTGGCATAGTAGTACAGGAAACACGAAGATGGGATGATGCTAAGGGCAGAAGTTTTCTTATGCGTACAAAAGAAAATGCTCAGGATTACCGTTATTTTCCTGAACCCGATCTTCAAGGCATAGAGATAAAAGAGAAGAAGCTTTATGAGCTTCGTGAAAGTATTCCTGAGCTTCCCATAGCAAAAATATTGAGATACATGACGGAATATGGCTTCACTGAAACTGATGCAAGGCTGATTACAGAAGAGCCTGAACGTGCATATCTCTTGGATGCATGTGTAAAGCTTGGAAGTAAGCCTAAGAGTGTGTGTAGTCTGATTCTCACGGATATAGCAAAGTTTAAAAATGACACAGGCAGGTCAATCAGTGAAACAGGCCTTACGCCTGACAAGCTTTCTTCTCTTATCAGAATTATGGAAAGAGGCGAAATTTCAAGTACAGCGGGCAAGAAAGTGCTTTCCGTTGTAATGGAGACAGGGGAAGAGCCATCTGCAATAATTGAAAGACTTGGGCTTAGTCAGAATTCAGATGAAAATGAACTGAGAATACTTGCTGAAGAGGTTCTTATAAAGAATGAAAAGTCTGTTCAGGACTATAAAAACGGTAAAAAGAACGTCCTTGGTTATCTCGTTGGTCAGTGTATGAAGCTTTCCAAGGGAAGAGCGAATCCTGTTATGATAAACACAATTGTAAATGAACTGCTAAAATAAAGAAAACTCCGCTGTCAGGAGACAGCGAAGTTTGTTGTTTATAGTTTGAAATCAGGAAAATACATCTTAACGAATTTTGGCTCAGGACAGGTAAAACGTTTACCGTTGAGATAGGAAAGAAAGGAATCTTTCTCAGGTTCAAATGTAAGCCTATAGGCGCATAGTTGCTGGTATTTGCAAGTATATCGGCGGTTCAAGTCAAGCTTGCCGTATTTGTCGTCACCCAGAAGAGGTGTACCTGCAAAGGCCATATGAGCACGTATCTGGTGAGTTCTGCCTGTGATAAGGTCAATTTTAACGAGGCTGAGTTGCTCTTTCACAGCAAGAACATTATACTTCGTAATGATTTCTTTATAGCCATCTATGCGCTTAGAAGAAATTTTAACGGTTTTACTGCCTAGTGGTTTCATATGGAAAGCGTGTATTGTATCCTGCTTTTTAGGCGGTGTGCCAATGGTGATACATAGATAGGATTTGTGCACTCTGTTTTCACGTATGAGCCTGTTTACTTCACGAAGAGTAGCGGCGTTTTTTGCTGCAATAACTAGGCCGCTGGTATTTCGGTCAAGACGATTGCAAAGTGCGGGACAGAATGACTGTTCAGCATTGGGATTGTAGTCACCTTTTTTGTAGAGATAACACTGTACTCTCGCAATGAGTGTATCAGTTGTATTATGATCATCATCATGTACAACAAGACCTACAGGCTTATAAACTATAAGCAGGTTTTCATCCTCAAAAACAACCTCCAATTCAGCAGGGGTGGAAAGAAAAGTATGTTTTTTCATGGACTGTTGATGGTTTGCAGAAGAAGGAAAAAAGTCATCGTTTATATAGCAGGAGACCACATCGTTTTCGGATAGCATTTGTGAACCCTCAGCGCGTTTCCTGTTTACCTTGATTTTCTTTGTGCGCAAAAACTTGTACAACATACCTGTAGGTAAGGTGGGAGCGGCTTTTTTCATGAATTTGTCAAGACGCTGACCACTGTCGTTACTTTTTATTATGAATTCTTTCATGTGAATATGCTATCTCCTTAAATTTTGGTTAAAATCTATGATTACTCTTGAATTTACAGCATTAATGTGTTATAACTTAATAAAGCAATCATATGCGACATAAAATGAAAATCATCAGTGAGGTAAAATATAATGGCAGAAAAGAAAGACAACCCGAATGCAGGTCATAGAAGCAGAATGAGAAACCGATATTTAGCCGGTGGGCTCGAGGGCTTTCAGCCCCACGAGATACTTGAAATGCTGCTTTTCTATGCTCTGCCCAGACGTGATACCAATAAAGTAGCCCATGAGCTTATAAATAAGTTTCACAGTATTGCGGGCGTTATGGACGCAGATATAAATGCTTTGATGGAGGTCGATGGAATAGCTGAGGGTGCGGCAGTTTTCCTTAAAATGCTGCCCGATGTTTTCAAAGCATACGAAATGAGTAAGATTTCGAGCAGAATCACAATCAACCAGCCCAGAGAACTTAGAAAGTTTATGAAGAACCTTTATGTAAACGAAGTTAATGAAAAGGCGTATGTCATATGTCTTGATTCTATGGGTAGAATAATCTGTGCTGAGCCGGTAGCAAAGGGAACAACAAGAAATGTTGTATTCGACATCCGTTCAGTGATAGAAATAGCTCTTCGCAATCATGGAGATACAATTATACTTGTACATAACCATCCTGACGGCAATGAAATGCCATCTGATTCTGATATATATGCAACACAGGCTTTAAACAGTTCTTTAAAGTCCATAGGCATAACTCTTCTTGACCATTATATTATCGGTTCATGTCCTTATTCCATGAAGCAGGCGGGAATGCTTTAAACTTAAAATTTGTAAAGCCGCATAATATGAGTTATGCGGCTTTTTCAATTCTTACAGACAAAACTTATAAATGGGTTATCAACTATTTCTTTGAAGCCATCTCCTTCAGGAAATTGATAAGTTCAATATCATCAGCTGTAACACGGATATTGGTGCATATGTGCTTTCCGTCAGGTGCTTGAATGCTGAGTTCAATTACACTACCCTCCTGGATGCTTCCTGCAGCTGCTGTAAAGAACATAGGTACTTTAGGGTGGTTGTCTCTGAATTTTTCAAGGAGAGGCTTTATTTTCATCATTGCCATTGGATTCATTATTATCACTCTTTCATCAATAATATACTATATTTACATTATACCACTATCTATTTTGAAATGCAAGTTTTTTACCAATGCAAATAAAAATCATTGACAAATTTTGGAGAATGTGGTACGATAAATAATATCATAAACTGTATAAAATAAGGGAGAATTTTATATGAAGGTATCTTTTTTTAAACACATTGGTATGTCGCTTGCTATATGCAGTGTGCTGATTTTCAATATGGGATCAGGGATGAGTATGATAAACGTTGAGGCAGCACCTGACGAGTATCATGATGACTGGCTTCACGTCAATGAGAATGCAGAAATTGTTGATATGAATGGAAATCCTGTATGGATAACAGGCTGTAACTGGTTTGGATATAACGTAGGCAGCCAGGTTTTTGATGGTGTATGGTCTCAGAATATGCATTCAATGCTTACTCAGATTGCAGACCACGGCTTTAATTTTTTGCGAGTTCCTATGTCAACAGAGATTCTGCTTCAGTGGAAAAACGGCGACCCTGACCCCGCACAGCCTAAGGTGAATCAGTACGAAAATCCTGAGCTTACCCTTGAAAAGGTTGAAGGTGGTACAGTAATGTACAGCTTTGACATATGGAATCAAGCTGTTGAATGGTGTAGAGAACTTGGTATAAAAATTATGATTGATATTCACAGTGCTGAAACTGCCTCAGCAGGTCACCAAGTAAGCCTTTGGTATACTGATAAATTTACTACCGAGGACTGGTGCACAGCTCTTGAATGGTTTGCAGATTATTACAAGGATGACGATACCATTCTTGCAATTGACCTTAAAAATGAGCCTCACGGTACTGCGGATACACCTAATCTTATGGCTAAGTGGGACAACTCTACTGACCCTACCAACTGGAAGTATGCGGCTGAGACTTGCGCAGCAAGAGTTCTTGCAAAGAATCCTGAGCTGCTTATAATGGTTGAGGGTACAGAGGTGTATCCGAAGTTTGAAGAGGGTGCTGACTGGAATTCCCAGAATATTGACTATTCACGTTATCCTTACAGTTACTATCACCACACATGGTGGGGAGGTAACTTCCGCGGTGCCAAAGATTATCCTATTGATTTAGGAAAGTATCAGAGTCAGCTTGTATATTCACCACATGACTATGGTCCTCTTGTATGGGAACAGGAGTGGTTCTACGAAGGCTTTACACAGGAAACACTTCTTAAGGATTGCTGGTACGACAACTGGTTCTTCTTACAGGACGAGGGGGTTGCTCCGCTTCTCATGGGAGAATGGGGTGGATTTATGGATGGTGCAGAGAATGAAGCATGGATGATATATCTCCGTGACTTTATGATTGAAAATCGTATTCATCACACCTTCTGGTGCTTCAACGAAAACTCAGGCGATACAGGTGGACTTGTCTACGATAATTTCGGCAAGTGGGATGAGGCTAAATATGCCCTTGTTGAACCGTCTCTCTGGCAGGATGATAATGGAAAGTATATAAGCCTCGACCATACAATTGCTCTTGGTGCGAATGGTATCTCTCTTTCTGACTATTATGATGGTAAAGGCAGTGAGTCCTTAATTGCAAATGGTGCGGGAGATATAAACAAGGATGGCAAGGTTAATGTAATGGATCTTATTCTTGCAAAGAAAAAGCTCCTTACTGATGCAGTAACTATAGTACCGAAAACCATGCCTGAGGATACAAATGGTGATGGAATGTTCAATTTATCTGACATAGTTAGACTTGCTAAGTTTATTGCTGGTGAGAAAGTTGCTCTCAAAAGTTATTCATAAAAGCACATTACCCGAATCTGTAAAAGTGCAGATTCGGGTAATTTTTTTAATATATAACAATCGCCTGGGATTCAAATGTAGCAAAACGTAGAAAAAGGCAAGTTGAGTTCTGTTGCAAAGAGCCAACTTTTCCAGGATAGTACTTATGTAGTTTCTTATAGAACCTTTGCTTAGAAAAAGCTCAGAGGCAATTTTTTTTGTTGCTTATACCTACAGCAACAAAAGTTATGATTTTCTCTTCTTTTTTGATAAGTTAAAAGCATTTCTGTTAAAGGAGTTTTTTCACTAATAAGCTGTGGGAGCCTTGAAACAACCTCATTGTCAAAAACACTTTGACCTCGCATAACTGTTTCCAGAGCAGGAGTGATTTCATCAAAATCATGCTTTAAAATAGAGCCCTTTTCCCTCATTTTCAGAGTTTGAGCAATGTACTCGTCATTAAAACGTCATGATTATTTTTATAGTGGTAGAAAAATTATTGTTTGCGGGCAATTTTATATTCATCGCCGTCACGATAGTAGGGACAGCGTTTATAGTGACCTTGAAGGAGCTTAGCGTATTCGTCCTCATCAAGATTCATTTCACAAACGTAGCAGTCCCATTCTTCGTCATATGCGTAGAATGCACAGGTATCACAGTCATTCATTACAGAAGTTTCCTTTCTTCAGTGTTATCTATACTTATTATAATTCTAAATCAGAAATAAGTCAATATAAAAGTTTTTCAAAATTTCCTGATTCTGAGATGGTTGACAATGTAAGTATTGTGTGGTATAATAATTGAATATCAGTCCTCACTTTAGGACGCTAACAAAATAATATGATAAATTAAAGGAGAAATAATCATGAAGAATTTTGGTTTAAAGAACGTGCTGGCAGTATTCTGTGCAGCAGCGATGGCTGTATCTTTTACAGCATGTGGTGGTGATAATAAATCCGCAGACGCAGATAAGAAGTTTGTAGTAGGTTTTGATGCAGAATTTCCTCCTTACGGCTATCAGGACGAAAACGGTGAGTATGTAGGCTTTGACCTTGACCTGGCAGCAGAGGTTTGTAAGAGAAATGATTGGGAACTGGTTAAGCAGCCCATCGACTGGAATGCAAAAGACATGGAGCTTAATTCCGGTACAATTGACTGTATCTGGAACGGCTTTACCATGACAGGCAGAGAGTCTGAATATGCATGGACTGACCCTTATGTAGATAACAGCCAGGTTTTTGTTGTAAAGGCAGATAGCGGTATTGCTGATTTTGCAGATCTCGCAGGCAAAGGTGTTGCTGTACAGACAGATTCCTCTGCTGAGGATGCTCTGGAAGCAGAAGAGAACACTGACCTGAAGGCTTCTTTTAAAGAGTTGGTTGTAGTAAGCGATTATAATACAGCATTTATGAACCTTGACTCCGGTGCAGTTGATGCTGTAGCTATGGACATTGGCGTTGCAAATTATCAGATTGAATCCAGAGGTGATGGTTATGTAATGCTCAGTGAAATTCTGTCTGAGGAGCAGTATGCAGTAGGTTTTGCACTTGACAATTCTGAGCTTCGTGATAAGGTTCAGACTACAATGAACGAAATGAGAGAAGACGGCACCTTTGAAAAGATTGCCGAGGAATGGGGACTTACCGATTCTGTTGTTAAGTAAGAATCCGGGAGGTCAGACATCATGTCTTTTTTTGATATTGTAGTTCAGCTTGGAGACAGCATGGGAAAATCTATATTGATTTTTGCGCTTACACTTCTGTTCTCCATTCCTCTTGGTCTTATAATCTGTATTGCACGTATGTATGCTTGGAAACCTGTACAGTGGATTATGAAGCTGTATATTTCTGTTGTCAGAGGCACTCCACTTATGCTTCAGCTTTTGGTTGTGTATTTCGGACCGTATTTCTTGTTTGGCATGAAGCTTACAACTGAATACAGATTCTGGGCTGTCATACTTGCATTTGCATTTAACTACGCTGCGTACTTTGCGGAAATTTTTCGTAGTGGTATACAGTCAATCCCTGTGGGACAGCATGAAGCTGCTTACATTCTCGGATATGGAAAGCTACAGAAGTTCATACGTATCATAACACCTCAGATGTTCAAGCGTGTACTTCCTGCTGTTACAAATGAATGTATCACACTTGTAAAGGATACATCGCTTGCCTTTGCAATTTCCTACATAGAACTGTTCACGGAAACTTCCATGATTGCAGCATCGGAAACATCAATGTTGCCCTATCTGGTAGCAGCCATTTTCTATTATGTGCTGAATCTCATAGTGGCAGGCGTTATGTCGGTCATTGAAAAGCGCATGAATTATTATAAGATATAGGAGATGCCTTATGAATTATCTTGAAGTCAATCATCTGAAAAAAAGCTTTGGTGATACGAAGGTGCTCCACGACATCTCCTTTTCTGTAAAAGAGGGTGAAGTAGTTTCAATTATCGGGCCCTCAGGTTCCGGCAAATCAACACTTTTGAGATGCTGTACCTTTCTCGAAACAATCTCAGACGGTACTATTTCCTATATGGGAAAGAATGCTGTAACAACTGATGAAAATGGTAAGCTTGTATATGCAACTAAGAATGAATTCAAGGAGATACAGCATTATTTCGGTCTTGTATTCCAGAATTTCAATCTTTTCCCGCACTATACTGTAATGAAGAATATTACCGAGCCTCAGAGACTTATTCTCAAAAAGAGTAGGGAAGAGGCTGAAAAGACTGCTAAGGCACTTCTTGAAAAGGTTGGGCTTTCCGATAAAGCGGGAGCATACCCCTGTGAACTGTCAGGAGGTCAGCAGCAAAGAGTTGCCATAGTTCGTGCACTAGCAATGGCACCCAGTATTCTTTTCTTCGATGAACCTACATCTGCACTTGATCCAGAACTTACAGGTGAAATTCTGGAGGTAATCAGACTTCTTGCAGATGACCATATGACTATGGTTATTGTAACTCATGAAATGAGTTTTGCGAAAGCAATTTCCGACAGGGTTATCTTTATGGCAGAGGGTTATATAGTGGAAGAAGGAACTCCGGAAGAGGTTTTCGACAATCCTCAGAAGGAACGTACACGTCAGTTTTTGGCACATTACAGTTAAAAATAACAGAAAGGGGCTTCTTACAGCCCCTTTTATCTTAGTATTGAAGTATTGGAGAAAGCTTATGATTCGTGATATAGTAAAAGACCCTATGATTCTTTCGGTAAAATCCAAAGAAGCAGAAAAGGCTGATTTGCATGTAGTCAGGGATTTGCTTGATACACTTATAGCAAATAAAGAGTATTGTGTTGGTATGGCTGCAAATATGATAGGCATACACAAAAGAATTATGGCTGTACAGCTTGGAAAGAAATACGAGGTTCTTATTAATCCACGTATAATTTCTGTATCAGGTGAAAAATATATAGCAGAGGAGGGTTGCCTTTCTCTTGATGGAGTAAAAAAAGCGGAGCGATATACTGTTGTAACAGTTGCATACCTTGATATTAATTTTAAAGTCAAAAAGCGTACCTTTAGAGGCTTTGATGCTCAAATCGTACAGCATGAGATGGATCATTTTGATGGAATTTTAATTTAGTACAAGTTCTTTAATAAATTTCCCTTGAATATCCTTGAAAACCATGTATAATTAAACTAACTATATTTTTAGAGGTGGCAAAAATGAAGAAACAGGTTTATAATCCTTTTTTACCCTTATATGAATGTATCCCTGATGGTGAGCCACATGTTTTCGGTGACCGTGTTTATCTCTATGGTTCTCACGACAAAGAGGGCGGCGAAACATTCTGTATGCTTGACTATACCGTTTATTCTGCACCCATAACAGACCTTACTGATTGGCGCTGTGAAGGCGTTATCTATAAGGCGTCACAGGACCCGGATTATCCAAATCGTAAATATATGTACGCTCCTGATGTCGTACAGGGAAATGATGGCAGATACTATCTCTATTACTGTATGTCTGGAGAATTTGGCAAGGGTGGCTACTTCGGACCTATAAGTGTTGCTGTATGCGATACACCTGCGGGTAAGTATGAATTTCTAGGCTTTGTACATTATCCGGATGGTACTATTATGAATAAGTTTGTATGCTTTGATCCCGGTGTTATCAATGATAACGGCACAATCCGAATATATTATGGTACTCAGTATAACTGTGAGCAACGTGAAAATTGGCAGGAAGATGAGGAAATTATTCGGTTTGAGATGGAAGCGTTTGGCAAGACAAAGAAAGAAATTCTTACAACTGAGGGAAGCGTTATGGGTCCCTGTATGGTTGTAGTTGAGAATGATATGCTTACAGTCAAGGAAGAACCTGTACATATAATTCCTTATGAGACAAGAGGCACGAGCTTTGAAACCCATCCTTTTTTTGAAGCAAGTTCCATGCGAAAAATCGGTGACACATATTACTTTGTGTACTCTTCAATGCAGAATCATGAGCTTTGTTATGCAACAAGTAAGTATCCCGACCGTGATTTTATATTTGGCGGAAGCATTGTATCAAATGGCGATGTAGGCATAAATGGTAGAGAAGAGAAGGATCGTCTCAATATGACCGGTACAACTCACGGCAGCATAGAAAATATCAATGGTCAGTGGTATGTATTCTATCATCGTCTTACTCACAAATCTGATTACAGCAGACAAGCTTGTGCTGAGAAAATAGTCATTAATCCCGATGGGTCAATCGATCAAGTAGAGATAACTTCCTGTGGCCTTAATAGCGGTCCACTTATTGCGGAAGGAAAATACCCGGCAGCAATTGCTTGCAATATCACTAACGGAAATATGCCTCACGGTTGCAACTCAATTTATACCACCAGCTTTCCCAATGTTACAAACAGGGGAGACGAACGTTTTATTGGTGAAATTGCAGACGGTACTCTCATAGGCTATAAGTATTTTGCTTTTGAGGATTTAAAGAAGCTTTCCGTGTATATTAAGTCTAAGGGTACAGGCAGAATTACTGCATATATGGATATGGGCGTAACTGAAATTGCAACATTTGATGTAAAACCTACAGATGAGAAAATAAAACTTACAGCCGATATAAATGTTCCCAGTGGAACATATCCCCTCTACTTTATTTACAAGGGAGAGGGACAGACAGAGCTTCATGAAATTGAATTTGAAAAATAACAGGAGACAATAGATGAGCATATTAAATGTAGAAAACGTAACCCATGGCTTCGGTGCGAGACAGATTCTGAAGGATGCATCTTTCCGTTTGCTTAAAGGTGAGCATATCGGTCTTGTAGGTGCAAATGGTGAAGGAAAGTCAACCTTCCTTAATATTATAACAGGTAAGCTTATGCCAGATGAGGGTAAGGTTGAATGGTGCCGTCATATCACAACGGGTTACCTTGACCAGTATAGTACTCTTGCTAAAGGAAAGACCATTGCCGATGTGCTTAGGGATGCCTTTGCACATTTTGTAGAGCTTGAACAGGAGATGCTTGGACTCTACGATACCATGGCAGACTGCTCTGAAGAAGAAATGGCTGACGCTATGGAGAAAGTAGGCGAAATTCAGGATATTCTCGACTATGGTGGATATTATACTATTGATGCTAAAATTTCCGAGTATGCAAACGGTCTAGGTCTTGGTGAAATCGGACTGGATAAGGATGTATCAGAACTTTCAGGAGGTCAGCGTGCTAAAGTACTCCTTGCCAAGGTACTCCTTGAAAACCCGATGATTCTGATTTTGGACGAGCCGACAAACTTCCTTGATGAAAATCACATCGCATGGCTGAAAAATTTCCTTCAGAATTATGAAAATGCTTTTATACTGGTATCTCATGATATACCGTTCTTAAATGATGTAGTAAACGTTATCTATCATGTAGAAAATGCTGTTCTTACACGTTATACAGGCGACTATCATAACTTTGAGAGAATGTATGAGCTGAAAAAACGTCAGATTGAGCAGGCATACGAAAAACAGCAGAAGGAAATTGCTGATCTTGAGGACTTCATCGCAAGAAATAAGGCGAGAGTTGCTACAACGAATATGGCAAAATCTCGTCAGAAGAAGCTTGATAAGATGGATAAGATAACTCTTATGGCAGAAAGACCCAAACCGGTGTTTTCGTTTGCATCAGCAAGAACTCCGGGAAGAGTTGTAATTGAGTGCAACGACCTGGTTTTAGGCTATGACGAACCTCTAACTAAACCTTTGTCACTGAAGCTTGAATGTAACCACAAGGTCGCAATACGCGGCGTAAACGGTTTGGGTAAGTCAACTCTTCTGAAAACTCTGCTAAAGCTTATTCCGCCAATTTCAGGAACGGTTGAACATGACCAGTTTGTGGAGTATGGCTATTTTGAGCAAGAGGAGACTGAAAGCACTGAAACTGCTCTCCAAACTATATGGGACGAGTATCCTGCAATGACCAATGCTGAGGTAAGAGCTGCTCTAGCACGGTGTGGACTTACAACCGAGCATATTACATCTCAGATGCGTGTTCTTTCAGGAGGTGAGAATGCCAAGGTACGTCTTTGCCGAGTAATGCTGAAGAATATCAATCTTCTGGTACTTGACGAGCCTACAAACCATCTTGATGTTGATGCAAAGGAATCTTTGAAAAAGGCTATTACAGAATACCGTGGTACTGTACTGCTTGTAAGTCACGAGCCTGAATTTTATATGGATGTTTGCGATGAGGTCTGGAATTTGGAAGATTGGACAACCAAGATAGTATGAATGTTTGGTATGCACCACTTGCAATGTTTTTCAAAATGTGTTATAATAATATGGATAAATAAATTTCAAAGGAGAATTACGATATGTCAGAATGTAATCATGACTGCGGTTCATGTGCAAGCAACGGAAGCTGTGCTACTCAGGACGCAGAAAAGGAAGCACGTGTAAAAGCAAATACACAGGGTGTAAAGAAGGTTATCGGTGTAGTAGGCGGTAAGGGCGGCGTAGGCAAGTCTCTGGTGACAAGCCTTATGGCAATCCAGACTCAGCGTTTAGGTTACAAGGCAGCTGTACTGGACTCTGATATTACAGGCCCTTCTATTCCTAAGATTTTTGGTATCAATAAGTTTGCAGAGGTTGAGGGTAACTCTCTTATTCCTCATGTAACTGATAAGGGTACAAAGGTTATGTCTATGAACATGCTTCTTCAGAGTGAGACAGACCCTGTTCTGTGGAGAGGTCCTGTTATTTCGGGTGTTGTAAAGCAGTTTTGGGAGGATGTACAATGGGGAGATGTAGACTTTCTGTTTGTAGATATGCCTCCGGGAACAGGCGATGTTCCTATGACTGTATTCCAGTCTCTCCCTGTTGACGGTATAATTATAGTTTCGACGCCTCAGTCTCTTGTATCTATGATTGTACAGAAAGCATTGAGAATGGCTGAAATGATGAATATCCCTGTACTTGGTATGGTTGAAAATATGCGTTTTCTGAAGTGTCCTGACTGTGGTAAGGAAATTCCACTTTTTGGCAATGATGATGCCGTTGACGGTACTCCTGTAATGGTACTGGAAAGGATTCCTCTTGACCCGACAGTTGCAGCAGCTTGTGATGCAGGTAAGCTTGAGGAACTTGATACAGACTATCTTGCTCAGACAGCTAAGGTTATCACCGAATCCTTATAATTATTATATGACTGCTTCGCATAATCGAGGCAGTCTTTTTTTCGGGAATTAATGGTATGATATGGTGATTTTTTACATCCTGTAGCAATGAAAGGCAGGTGTTGTGCTAAGCTTTTGTGAGAATTGAAAAAAATTGTGAAATATTCGGAAAAGTATTCCAAAAGCAAAAGAAATATGGTATAATAATTATATTGCACAAACTAGCGGGAAGGATTAAGTTTTATATGGCTGAAAGACAAATCACAGTAGCAGACAGCACACAGCTTCAGACAATTTGTGGTAGCTTTGACGAAAATCTTCGTGTCCTTGAAAATCAGTACGGTGTTACGGTAGTATGCCGTGGTGAGAAGATTAAGATCTCAGGTGACGAAGCAGAAGTAGACCTTGTAGCAAGTGCGGTAAATGCCATGCTTAATATGGCTGAGTCAGGCAAGCCTGTGAATGTTCAGACAGTCAGATATGTAACTTCAATGGTCAATGAGGGCGAAGAGGATAACCTCCGGAGCTTCAGTGATGATGGCGTATGTCTCACCGCTACAGGCAAAGTTGTAAGAGCCAAAACTGTAGGTCAAAAGAAATATGTTGATGCAATCAGAAAGAATACTATTGTATTCGGTGTAGGACCTGCGGGTAC